>JAFGWW010000050.1 GCA_016936955.1 Planctomycetota bacterium
CATGGCCTGCCGGGTTCGCAGGGGCCTTTCGACCACACCGGCCGCTCCAAGCATTTCAAATGGCACACCGACCCCAAGAACATCGAGCTCTCTCTGGACATTATCGAAAAAATAGCCGCCCATTATGCGGGCCGCCCGGAAGTTGTCGCCTTTTCCGTGATCAACGAGCCGCACGAGACGATCGGGCGTGATATCCTTGTTCCCTTTTATGAAGAGTCATACGAAAGGGTGCGGCGCCACATGCCCGCCAGTGAGGTTGCCTACGTCCTCTCCGCTTACCCAGAGGTGGAGCTCCCGACCTATCATAATTGCCTTCCCGGCAGGGATAACGTATGGACTGATGTGCACTTGTATCAATCTTTTGGTGATGGCTGGGAAAAGATGGATTTTCTGAAATACCTGCAACATCCACTGGAACGCCAGATCGGCTTGCGCAAATATCTGGCCACCGGGCCGGTAATTGTCGGTGAATGGTCGATGTCTGTTGCCCCGGCCATGGCGAAGCTGCTCAAAACCTTGCCGCCGGAGCGCCAGGAGATGATCATGCGGATGCATGGGTTTATGCAACTCACTATGCTGGAAGAGTTTACCGGCTGGTTCTTCTGGAGCTACCGGGTGGACAACATGCCCCACTGGTGCTTCCGCGACTCTGTCGAGCGGGGCTGGCTGCCGGACTTGAGCACCCTTCCAAACTCTTAATAATTAAGCGTTTATAATTAAAATAACCGCGCGAGCAGTTTGCATCAATTGCATACTGCTTGCGCAATCATATAGAACAGGGATTTATGCACATACCAATGACATGCCATATCTGAGGCACTAACGAAAGTCATTCCCTTGGGGAAAGGTAGCCCCATATAATGCCGGCGCGAGCCGGTTCATCTTTCTCCCGGCCGGTACATACAACATCAGCCGCACTTTAAAGGCTATAGACAAAATACTGCTCACGCTTTCCGATAAAGCCACCGGTTTTGGCGACTCATCAGCACCAATGGCGGTTCTGGTTACCAGTACCCATCAGAATAATCAAACCATATTAACTCTTTATAAATAATGACTTATAATATTTTAATATAATGATGTTTGACATACTTAATATCGATGCTATATTTAGCATCGATATTAACTTATACCTCGGAGCAGACCCCATGACGTTAGCGAAGGTGGCTAAGGAAGCCGGAGTCTCGATTACAACAGCCAGCAAGGTCTTTAACAACGATCCTACGGTCCGCAGCTATCTGCGCGAACGCGTTATGGAGGTTGCGGAGGCAATGAACTATCGGCCCAATGCCTTGGCCCGGGGCTTGAGGACGCGTTATGCCAATCTTGTCAGTGTTGGTATTCAGGAAATCGATAATCCATTCTTCGGCCGGATGACGCAGGGAATATCGAGCGGGCTTCTTGCCGAAAATTTCGGGGCAATCATCTGTAATAATATTGACCGCGTTAATGAGATTAACCAGACCGCAAAGGCGGCGGGAACCATTCTCGTATCGCCTTCGGAAGGGCATATCAGGGAGGTTGTTCAGGAGCGAGCCCTGGTTACCATTACCGCGTCCAAGCCTCAGCTCAAGCTGGCGCCAAATGTGGGTATAGCTTTTGATAAAGCCTACACTCTCATGTGTGAAGAGCTCATCAGGCAAGGACGGACACGGGTCGGTTACTATTGTCCATCAGCCAGCTGGCCGGTCAATTATAACTCCAAATACAAGCATGTTGACCGGGCTTTAAAATCGGCAGAAGTAAAAATCATAAATCCAAGCCAGGGAAGTTATGAGACCACAAAGGATATTGCGGCGCTCCTCAGCCGTGATCGTAATGCACTGGATGCCGTGATTTGCATGAACGATGTTGGGGCCAACGAGCTTGCTCATAAGCTCTGGGATATCGGTATTAATCCCAGAAGAGACGTACTTGTAGTCGGTTGCGACGGCACGGTTCTGGATGATGGCTTTTGGACGATCAAGGTCGACATCGATGAAATTGCGGCCAAGGCAGTTGAACTCCTGCTGGCAGGAATCAAAGGCGAAACATCACCAAGACAGATAGAGGTTGTACCTGCATTTGTCTGCCCATAAATTAACTTATGACCTATCAATTATTCATGTAGAAAGGAAATAGTCATGCGTTCAAAGGTGCTCGTGTTGGCGATGCAGTTGATGTTGGCGGTTTCATTATTCGCGGGTGAACAGGAAATCCCTCTTTCTCCTGCCCGTTCCGTATTCCCCGATCCTTCTGACCAGGTGGTCTGGCCGATCAAGGGCTATCCGACTTTTGCCAAAGGTTCGGCCGGACATCTCAGCACATGGCTCCATGACGCGCCTGCCGGGAAGCACGGGTTCGTCAAGAGCATGCCCGACGGCAGCCTCCAGTTTGCTGACGGCACTCCGGCCCGGTTCTGGGGCACGACAACGGTTTATGGCATGACATTTCCTGACAAGGAAGAAGAGATCCCGGTTCTGGCCGATGCAATTGCTGCGCGCGGTTACAACATGGTTCGCTTCCACCACAACGACCTTACCTGGGGTGGTATTGGTTTTATCGACGGTAAAGGCAAGGACAACTCAATTCTTAACGAAACGTGGATGAACAGGCTCGACCTTTTTGCATCCGAACTGATCAAGCGCGGGGTTTATCTTTATCTGGACGTGGTCGACTCGCGCGAGCTTATGGAAAACGACGGCATGTTCGAAGAGTTTCCGGACATGAAGGGCAGTGGAGGCGGATGGAAGGGGCTGTTCCCCCATCCAAAGATGATTGAAACCTGGAAGAAGGCAGTCGCCGCAATTCTGAATCACAAGAATCCTTATACCGGCCGCACATGGGGCGAAGAACCGGCGCTTGTCACCGTAGAGATTATTAATGAAAATGGCATATTCTGGGATTGGAGCCACAAGGTCAGCGACTCGGTGCGCAAGTGGTACGACCAGGAATGGAACAGCTGGCTGCTGAAAAAGTACGGAAGCCGGGAAAAGCTTGCCTCAGCCTGGACAGATGTCGAAGGGGTTTGCGGGCTATTTCCTGACGAAGATCCTGCCAAGGGTAATGTCTTCCGTCCCCGCATGCAAGCCCTCCTCGACTGGGACCGGCCCTACCGTTCAAAAACACGCGGCGCCGCCCGTATTAACGACTACTACATACACATGTCAGAGATCACCAGGGCTTTCTATACGGTAGCGACCAAACACCTGCGCGATCTTGGATTCAAAGGCGTCATCATCGGCTCTCACGAATTGCAGGGGCCACTCAACCGTTATACTGAAAGCATAACAGGTACGGTGGGCTCGCACCTCTACGCCCGCCCCCTGCCCGCATGGTATGCCCGCCCCAGCAGTGGCGGATCCATAACCGAAGGCGTTGACGTGAAGACCACAAACTGGTTCTCCAATATTCCCCGCATCAAGGTTACGGGCTGCTCGTCAATTAACGGTGAATGGGCTGCCGGCTCCATGATGTACAGGGCCGATGCCAATATCGCCGTCGCCGCAACAACCGCTTTCCAGGGCGTAGACCAAAGCCTGCACTTTTCCTATGGCCATCGCTGGAAAAATGTCAAGCTGAATAACTATGACACCCTTTACGACTACGTCCAGTGGCGTAAAGGCATTGGCATGACATTCACCTCGACAAACGACATTCCATGGATGATCTCAAACCGCATCTGCGCCCCGCTCTTCATCCGCGGTGACCTTCAGAAACCGAAATACACGGTTCATATTGCTTACTCCAAAGAAGACCTGTACGAACAGAATCTGCACGCGCTCGGCCTCAGCGGTGGAAACGGAACAGTTGGAAATGCAGCCCTCTTCCTCCCGCTCATGCATGACGTTGAGTGTAACTTCTTTGACGAGGTTTATGACGGAAGCGCGGATGTGGTGTTCACAACCGGGCGCAGCGCCAGCGGCGATTACAGCAAAGCCAAGCATGTCATGCTGCTGGGCGATAATCCGTATAACGACCACATGCACAAGAGTCGCGATATCGGCAAGCCCGCGCGAACCGTTCGCCCCAACACAAAAATCGAGAACCTGAAGGATGTGAGTTTCACCGTGGAGTGGCCCTATGCCGAGAAGAAGACGCTCAGCTATTCGTCTTACGAGGGCGCCGTCCTCCTGAGCAGCATCCCCGCAGGGGCGCAGCCTTTGGGCAAAAGCGCCGACGGGAAGTATTGTCTTGGCTGGCTTGATGACAAATACTGCGTCCTCCCCAACGGCCGTGCGTTCTCCAAAGAGATACAGGATCAGGCCTGGCTTTACCGTCTATATCTGGCTGCCGCAAAACGCTGGGGTATAGATACGGCAGGCAATAATGCAGACGGGCATATCTATCAATCCGATACCAGAGAACTGACCGTCGATTGGGGTTACGGCACATTGATCATCGACACCCCAAAGACTCAGGGCTTTTCCGGTTTTGCCGGGTGGCGCAAGGGCAACCATACCGCCGACATGAAATGTGACCTCAATACTGCCTACGGAAATGTTCTCGTCAGCAGTTGCGACAACAAGCCTATCAGCAAGTCAGATCGCCTCTTGCTCATAGCCGTAGGTCGCATGAAGAACACCGATCAGAAAATAGATGTCAAAGCAGACGGCTCTGCAAAACTTGCGAAAGCAGGCAAGGGGCCGTGCATTGTCGAGGCCCTGCGCGGTACGGTCAGCATTCGAAGCCAAGCGGCCATGACTGTCTATGCCCTCGACCTGGAAGGTAAGCGCCTCGGTAAAGTGGAGAGCAATTTTGCAGAGGGCATGACGACATTTACTCTTTCGCCCAAGTGGGAGAGTGTCTGGTTTGAGCTTACCGCAACCGATATCCCCGCCCCCGTGGCCCAGGTCGAAAACTGGCCGGCAACGGAAAAGCCGCGCGAAGTGGCTGCCGAGAAACCAAACCTTATCAGCCTGAGTGAGTATATCGCCAGCACTGCACCGGGCAAGGCAACTGCTTCATCGCAGGCAGAAGTCAAGACCGGGGATATGCGCGTGCAGCTGGTAAAATTCGGTGGCAAGCTGCCCATGGGCGGTTACGCCAATTTCAAGATGAAAGGCGTGAAAGATCTCAATGAAGGCGATGTTCTTGAGTGTCAGTTCGGCAAGGTCAACAACAAGGACTGGTGCGGCGGCTATTGGCTGAATCTCAAGGCGCCCAGTGGACTTCGTGGTGATGATATTGTGGCGTTCGGCATCCGGTTCAAAGGTGATGGAACCATGCCCCGCGACACTTATCTGTCCATCAGCATGGCAGACGGGCTCAAATACAAATCGAAAAACATAAATTCCATGTTTGAGAATGATGCCTGGCAGGATGTAATGTTCAAGCCCAGCGACTTCACGCCTGACAAAAAGAATAAGGATAAGGATCCCAATGCGCCTGAGACGCCTGATTTCAGCAAGCTTTCCCGGCTTGACTTCAGCTGCATCGGTCCGCTGATGGCGAACAAATCAATGGGATCTTTTGCCGAGATGTTCCTCGTGGTCAAGCGCCGGGCAGATGTCATGCAGCCCATCAAGGTGAAGCTCCCCGAAGGAGAACTCGACAGTAATGCGATAAAGGTTCCATATCTGCCCAACGCAGTGATCAAGGCCGACGGCCTGATCGACGAAGACGTTTGGACCAAGGCTTTGCCTGTGGCCATGGATGAAGGGAAAGTCCCGGCCTGGCATAATTTCGGCAGCTTTGTCGTCAGCGGCAAGCGTGCCAATGACGAGTCGGCTTATTTCTGGTTGCTTGGCACCCAGAAAGGCCTTGCCGTTATCGCCAAGGTTGACAAAGGCGGAAAATCTGTCACCGCCGAAAATAAAAACTGGTGGGATAACGACTGCGTAGAAATATTCAGTGACCCCAAGCTCGAAGGCAATAAACCCTTCACGCAACTCTTTCTGGCCTATCGCACGTCCAGTGTCGACCTTGCTTCGGCGAGTGACGGGCAAATCGAAATCGGGCGCGGCGGATTGCAGGGAGGGTATCTGCTCGAGGCGGTTATTCCATGGAAACTGCTGGGTGTTGCCAAACCTGCTGAACAGGCCTTTGGCCTGGAGTTCCAAGTCGACTTCGCAGCCCCCGGCGCTGGACGAGTCCTGCAAATGGTTTACGGCACCGGCACTAACGAAGCCTGGATTTCAGCCAAACACTATCTCAAGGTATCCCTGCGGGAATAGCGGTTGCCGGATCAGTATCGCGGCGTGCAGGCATCATGCTTTAGACGAATCAAAAATTGTAATCTGGTCAAGGTCGGCTGCTCCCATAGCAGCCGACCCGATCAGCCCGTCGTCTCTTCGGCTGCCCCTTATCAAGGCAAGAGAAAACTCCTGTCACACCAGTCTTTTGTGCTACTTGTTTTCACAGTTCAAAATCGGCATAGTCTCAGGCCTCTTATGAACCAATGCCGCCAATCCTCGTTAATGCTTTAATTAAAATGACTTACAGGTTTATTTCTGCCAGAAACAACCGGGCAGGACAGGATTATGCAAAATTCCAACTTGACAGTTAACCGGTTAAGTGATAAGTTGCATTTGTAAGCTGATTTTGACGCATCCAGGCCTGCTTTTGCGCTGCATCTGGCAAAAGGGGCAAGATTCTGCAAGGGGGTGAAATGAGTCGTTCCATCGCAGCCCGAGAGCCGAAATACGCTCAGTTGAAACAGATCCTGCTCGACCGGATCAAGGCGGGGGAGCTCAAGGCCGGGGACAAGATCTCCTCGGAGAATGAGCTCGTTACCGAATACGGGGTAAGCAAGCACACGGTGCTCAAGGCGCTGACGGCGCTGGTCAATGAAGGCGTGTTATACAGGGAGCAGGGGCGCGGGACTTTTGTGGCACGCAGGGAGCCGTCGGTGAAGACGGTCGCTGCCGGAACCATTGGCGTAATCATGCCATTCCTCACCGATGAACCGCTCGTCTCCCCTGCCTCGCGCATACTGAATGCGGTTTCCCACGGAATCGAGAAGTACGATAAATACCGGATAATCCTCCGCAACAGCGCAGGGAATTCGGTATCGGAAGCCGCGCAGATTGAAGAGTGCCTTGACGCCGGGGTTGCAGGGATGATTGTTTATCCCGGTTACGAAACTTCTGGACAGACGGCCGACGCGCTTCGCAGGGCCAGAAGCGCGGGAGTACCTTTTGTGCTGGTTGACCACAACCTGCCGGAACTTGAGGCGAGTTTTGTTGGCACCTCCGACGTTGCCGGAGCCTTCGAGCTGGTTACGCACCTTGTACGGCAAGGGTACCGCCGCATCGCCCACATCACCCTCCCCCGAAAATGGTTCGACAAGTCAAGCGCGGCGAAGGAGCGCGCCGAGGGATATTGCAAAGGGCTTGAGGCGCACGGAATAAAGTTCAACAGCGATCTCGTTAAATACCGCACAAAAGACGACTGTACAGAGGTGCTTGGCAGCCTTATGGATTTGAAGGAAAAGCCGACCGCCATTTTTGCGACCGACGCATTTACCTGCATTCAGATCTACCGCGCCCTGCGGGAAAAGGGAATCAGGATCCCCCAGGAAATCGCCCTTGCCGGTTTTGACGATATCCCCACGGCGTCCCTGCTTGACACCCCCCTCACCATGATGCGCCAGTCATTTGAAAAGATAGGGGAGAAGGCGTTGGGACATCTTGTAAACATGATTGAAGGGGGAAACCACAAAGCAGTCTCCCTCCGCGTAGCACCTCGCCTTGTGATCAGGGCGTCCACCGGCGGGAAATAAGAGCCTCAAATTATGATGGAGAAGATTATGAAACATGTTCTGAGTATTGCATTTTTGGTTATCGCCTGTTGTTGCACCACGGCTTTCGGCGAAGAACTGGTGGATGGGGTTGAGGTTAACGAGACCGGTAAGATTACGGTGGAGAACGTCAGCATGGCCCTTCTGCACATGGACGGAGACTGGGGGCCGAGCAGGCAGATGGACGCCTGGAGCATCAAGGCTGCCGATGGGTATCCAAAATCAACAAAAGGCAAGTGGGAGTTCAAAGGGGATTTCTCCCTGAAACAAGGGGGTAAGGCGGTTATCGAAGAGCAGCTGGTGATAAAGTCAAAGCGCAAGCTGCAGCTTTCCATGAAGTTTACCTCGGAGCAGCCGGTATCAACCAAGGTTCTCGCCTACGTGGTCAATCTCCCCGTAGATGAGTACGCCGGGAAGACGGTCCTCATCGGTGACGAGGAGGTTACCCTTCCGCAGGAGTGCAAGGGGCAGCAGGTAAAACAGGCGGCGGATGTGAAGAGCATCTCTATCCCTCTGGAAAAGAAAAAGCTGAACCTGAACGGGAAGTTCCATGTCTACATTCAGGATGAGCGCCAATATAACGGTAATTGTTTTACGGTACGCCTTTCTTTCAATCCCTCCAGCGGGGAGATAAAGAAGAGCGATTTTTCGATGACCCTTGAGTTTGACAAGTAGAAAACACCTAGCCGGAGAATATATAATGAAAATCAAACTGCTTACCCTTGTTGCTGTGTGTGCTTTGGCCGGAATGGTTTATGCCGGAGAGACGGATGGCGTTCAACCGCTGCAGGCGAAAGGCGCCGACTTCGTGGACCCTTCGGGGAATGTTGTCCGCTTCTGGGGCGTGAACGCGGTATCCCTCTTCCCCAGCCATGAAGAAGCGGAAAAGATCGCGGAAAACATGGCGTCCCTGAACATCAACCTTGTGCGCCCCCATCACATGATGCGCAAGAGCACCGACTGGGTTGTAACCACCAAATGTTACGCCCTCTCCCTTTATGAGAAAAACTCGCGCGATCCGAACAAGGAAGCGTGGGACAGGTTTGACTACCTCAACGCGCAATTGCGCAAGCGCGGGATATATCTGGCTTTCAGCCTGCACTGGAGCCGCGAATTCCTGCCCGGTGATGTTGAGATAGACGAGACAGACCCTGCGGATGCGAAAGCATGGCGGGAGGGGATGACCGAATTCGTGGGCTGGAACTGGAAGAAGAAAATCGACCCGATGAAGATACTTCCCACCTTTGACGAGAGGGCGGGCCTTCTTCAGGAAGAGTTTACCCGTAACCTGCTCAAGCACGTCAACCCCTACACCGGAATTGCTTACGGGGACGACCCGCAGTTGCTGACAATTGAGATAGTGAACGAATCCTCGGCCGAATACTGCCTTATCTGCAACAATACTTTTCCGGCGTACTTCAAGGACAAGCTGCAGAAAAAGTGGGAGGCCTTTGCCGCCGGGAAAGGCATTGAGCCGGGAGTGATGCAGAAGCTTAACGATAAAAAGGCCCTGATGGTGAGGTGTGATTTCTATCGAAAGCTTGACGAGGATTATTTCCTCCGCATGAAGAAGCTGGTCAAAGACCTCGGCTGCAAGGCGGCGGTTACCTACAGCAATCTCTGGCGCGGCGAAAATACGTTGCAGATGCAGGAAGCCCATTCGGAATACATCGAAGATCACGCCTATGTCGACCCGCGCATGGCGCAAAGCGCGAAGGATCTT
Source organism: Planctomycetota bacterium (assembly GCA_016936955.1). Classification (GTDB taxonomy): domain Bacteria; phylum Planctomycetota; class SZUA-567; order SZUA-567; family SZUA-567; genus JAFGWW01. The sequence goes on from JAFGWW010000050.1 coordinate 9,444, forward strand.
GTATCCCAAAAGTCGCAAACCGCTTTACTGAACAAGCCCTATTTCATCGGCGAACTGAACATGGCAGAATGGGGCAATGACCGCGAAAAGATGAAACCGTACCGGACCATGCTACAGTTGGGCGCAAGCGCATACGGCAACCTTCAGGGCTGGAGCGGTCTGGTCTGGTTCTCATGGAATCACGGCGACCGGGCGTTGGCGGCGGACGGCTGGTCTGACCAGGAGGACCGGGCGGCGCATCTGGGCGACATCGTGCGTGACGGCATGATGCTGGATCATATGCGGACGTGCGGGATGATTTTCCGGCGCGGCTTGCTGAAGCCGAGTGTGCAACCGATTACGCTGGTGGTGGACGAGCCCTATCGGGCGGAAGAGTACAATGGCCTCATGAAGAGCAAGTATTCTTACAAGCCGGGCTGGCAGAGTATCCACGCTGTCCGCAAAACTTTCGGTGCGGCACCTGCCGAACAGGCGACGGCCGAATGGATGACGCAAACGCCGCCATCGCCGCTGGTGTCGGACACAGGCGAGATAGTCAAGGATCTGGACCGCAAGCAGCTTACCGTCCATGCTCCGCAGGTGGAGGCGTTCAGCGGGTGGCTGGATAAGGATGCCCCCGCGCAATTGCAGCACATCCGGATCAAATCGACCGACGGCTTTGCGACGGTGGTGCTGGTGGCGGAGGGCAAGGAACCGCTGACCGAAGCAACGCGATTGATTGTCAGCCGGACACATATCGATACGGACATGAAGGATATCGACGGGGTAGCGATCGAGTTGCACGGGCTGAAACAGCCGGATGCGGGCAAGGAATGGATGATCCGCCTGACGCGTTCGCGCGCAAATGCGGCCTTGCTACGTGAATTTGTCGGTGTAGACTATATTCGTGTGAAGCGCACGGCTGAAGGCGCATTGCTGCTGCCGGCGGCGGGGTGGCACGAGTGCGACCTGGTGATTAAGTAGCGGAGAAATCCTATGATGCAAAGTAGAACTCGGCAGGGGTTTACGCTGGTGGAGTTGCTGGTGGTGATTGCGATTATCTCAATCTTGGCGGCGTTGCTCCTGCCGGCCTTGCAGCACTCCAGAAAAATCGCCCAAAGCATAAGCTGCCTCAGCAACCTCAAGCAGTCTCATCTCAGCACTACGTTTTATGGGGGAGAAAATAAAGGGCTTGTTCTCTGTGTTGCACGGCCTGCAGCTGGATGGACTTGGAGCTGGTATGGCTGGGGCACCGCTCTGCACCGTAGCGGCCTCATTCAAAAGAATAATCCGGCTTGGGCGTGTCCACTTGGGCCGATCTACCCGATCAACCATGACTATGAGTATCGGTCCGCAAGCTATGGAATCAACAACCAGAACGAAAATGCCAAGGACGAAACGCCTGTCAAGCAGGTCTCTATCGGAGGGGCTGTGTATGATTTCTTGCGTACCAGCAGGATTTCAAATCCCACAGAGTATCCATTGCTTGCGGATAATCTTAGTGCCTGGATGTACGCCAATTTAAACCAGAAAACCCAGCACAATCACTTTGACCGAATCTGGCTTCGCCACGTATCGCGCGCAAATTGCGTCTTTGCCGACGGCCACGGGAAGGGCCTTACGGATGTAGACTTTTCTCAATATGGAAAGTCTTCAGGCTCCTACTTAACGGCTATCGGACCGGGGTCATATTATTTTTATGATGAGTAATCCAGACAAAGCGCTAATTATACCTCCAGGGTTTGCGCGAATAAAGCATACTTTGAGGTGAGGAGATTTATTATGGATCGGTATCAAAGTCGACAGGCGTTCACGCTGGTGGAGCTGCTGGTGGTTATTGCGATCATCTCAATCTTGGCGGGGTTGCTGTTGCCGGCTTTGGGGCGCGCAGTGGATGCGGCCAAGAAAA
>JAFGWW010000446.1 GCA_016936955.1 Planctomycetota bacterium
CTGGCCGAGGCGCGCACGGCTATCGAGCTGATAGGCGCGCGAACGGTCGCGCACCCAGACCGGGAACTGCATGGTCATCATCCCTACAACCGAAGGAACAACCGGGGCAGGTCCGAGGATGGTGGAGCGGCAATAGCTTCCACCGGCCTGAACATTGACCCCGCCCACAACGCCATAGGATTCCTTGTTGATCAGTGACATGGGGGGAAGGTTGCTGATGCTCTTCAGGCGCGGGAAGTAACGCTTCACGATCGCTTGCGTGTTGATATACTCGCGGCCGATCATACCGGGAACATTGAAATACCATACTACGGAATTATTCTCGCCAAGCCCGCCAAGACGCACGGTGAAGTCCTTGTTGTTGGCGAGGGAGCTGATGGTGATGGCCTGGTCGACAATTTCCTGCATCATGCTCCCGCTCGAGGTAAAGACGAGGCAGGAGGAGGAGACGCCGCGGCGAATGCTCTTGATGTGTTTGAAAACACTCTGGTCAAATACTGCCCAGCACTGTTTCTTTTCCCAGCCTTCGCTCTCTTCGCAGTGGATCTTGACACCGTTACTCTCGGAGACGGCTTTGAGCCCGGAGAAGCGGAGTTCGGTCGAGGAAGCGCTCTTGACCGAAAGGACGATAACCCAGTTGCGCACCTCATTCCGCTTGGGAAGAAGGGCGAAGGCAACCTCGCCGTCAAGAATCTTGGGCGCCGCATCACCGATATAAACGTTCATCACCTTGGTTAAGGAAGCGGGGATGGCGGAGGAGAGTTCCATGGCATAGGGGCTGGCGCCGAACTGCATATTGTCGCGGATATTAAGGAAGTCAGAGAGGCCGGTCGGCTTGACCTTGCCGGCGATATAAAATTCCGGCTGATAGGGGACAAGCTGCGGCGTAACCCAGTCGGCTCCGCCCTCACCGAGTTCGCCTTCTGGAACGCAGGCGGCCTGAAGCCTTGCGGGGAGGCCGACTTTCTCGTCGGTATTGACCGCTACGGGGCTTACGAGATGCTCTTTCACCCCGTCTCCGGCTACGGTAAGGTCGTAGTAGGTAAGCCCTGGACCGTCACGCCCCTCGCGGGTGGTGCCGCGGCCGATCAGATCGGTCACAAGGTCAATCATGTCTCCGGCGGTGGGGAGGGCGCTGGAACGGATCTGCCCAAGCACGCCGCGCAGATCGAGATATCCGCGGAGGTGGGCCTTGCCGTCGGTGTAGGAGCCCATATCCTTGTATTCGGGGGAGGAACTTAGCGCGTCTTCACGCTTGCCGTCGGCGCCGCTCTTGAGAATCGCGCGGGCGAAAGCGGCGTTGGTGCTGATAACGACATAATTGCGGACAATGCCGTAGGCGAGTTCGGCACTCTCGTCGTCGGCCTTGATCACGTCGATAAAGTCGTCGCTGTGGTCGCTCTCGACCATGGCATAATTCGGGAACTCGTCCAGAAAACTGTCGCGCGCTTTCTGGAGGGTCTCGAAAGGCTCTTTTCTGTTCTGCCCGATATTGATCAGGAATGCGGCGCAGAGACCGTTTTCCTCGGTGTTGTACACACCCAGAACGGCGCGGCTGTCCTTGTGGGCAAAGTTCTCGATAAAGTGCTCCCCGGCCACGATAAGCTGTATTCCCTGCTGGCTCGTATAGGCGGGGGGAAGATCGGTAAACAGCCCCTGCAGGCCAAGGGGGGTGTTCTTGAAGAAATATTTAACCTTTTCGTGGGCAAGAAGCTGGGCCAGCTTGGTCTGGTCGAAGCTGTCGGTCAAGGTCATTACATTGGGAACCTCGATAAAGCATATGGGCTTGCCGGGCAGAATATACTGCGCCTCGAGGTTGGCCTCTTCAATGCTCAGCTTTCCGGGAAACTTCGGCTTCTCCTCCTCGCCAGCGACCCCGGTGTTTTCCTCCCCCGCAGCGGGCTTCACCAGATCCTTGATGGAAGGAAGATCGCCTTCCGCCCCCTTTGCGCAAGGAAGAAGAACTCCCTGAACCGCAAAAGCGAAACCGATCAGATATAAAATGAATCCCCTTTTCCCCGACACTTTCATAAAATGCCCCCTTTTGGAAACTGTCCCTGAACGGGATTGTAAAACATCTATTTTACTTCGTAATCCATGGAGACGAAAAGCTGGCAGTGACACATGCCATGCTCCTTTATCTCTTCAACATGAAACTCGCATGGACAGATAATTTTTTCGTCAAGCTCCGGCTTTCCCGTAACCAGCCTGCATGGACAATAGGCCTTGCCCGTTTTTTCCTTACGCTTGGCCAAGCCCTTGATGATCCGCTGCACAACCGCATCGTCGGGATGGTATTTGAAATCCTTGCCCTCGACATACTTGTCGAGCATACTCTTTATCGCCATTTCCTTTGGTGTCAACTCCATGCGGGAATCTCCATAATCCGCGCGATACATGAAAACAACAGTAAGATGATTTTCGGAGTTTGCTTATTTCCAAAGCGTTGCGCCATATTTATTTAAAATGATATTAAGGCGCTTTTGGCAAGTCAAGCAATAAGTCTCTTTCCTTAATTTGAGTAACCCCCATACCGCGCCGCACTTTCTGGCCGATTCACCCATTTTTCTCTCAACCGTTGACGCAACAAGGGCTTTGGTGGTATACTTTCGCGCTATTGGTTACAGGCTGGCGGCTTGCGGAGAAGCATTATTTTAATGCCACGCGCGGTAAAGTCGGCGGTCATTGCAGACAAGGAATGGCGTTGGCCACAAATATGGCCCCGCCGGTAAACTCTTAGCGTCCGGAGGACATCATGGGACAAACACTTACCGAAAAGATCTTTAAATCGCATCTCAGGGACGAGCCGTTTCCGGGAACCATGATTCTCAACCTCGACCGCGTCCTCTGCCACGAGATTACAACCCCCATCGCCATCTCCGATCTCGAGTGGCGCAAGAAGGACCGCGTCTTCGACAAGAGCAAGATCAAGGCCGTAATCGACCACGTCACGCCGTCCAAGGACAGCAAGACCGCGATCCAGGCCAAGACCCTGCGCGACTGGGCCATGCGCCACAACATCGATGATTTCTTCGATATCGGCGCCAACGGCGTATGCCATGCGATCTTCCCGGAGAAGGGCTTTATCCGCCCCGGCTTCACCGTCATCATGGGCGACAGCCACACCTGCACCCACGGAGCCTTCGGGGCTTTCGCCGCTGGCGTGGGCACCACCGACCTTGAGGTCGGCATACTCAAGGGCGTCTGCGCCTTCCGCGAGCCCAAGACCATCCGGATCAATGTCAGCGGCGACATGCCCAAGGGCGTTTACGCCCAGGACGTGATCCTCATGGTTAGCAAGGAGCCGACGGTCAAGGGCGCGACCGACCACGTTATGGAATTCCGCGGCCCCGTGATCGACGCTTTCGACATGGAAGAGCGCATGACCCTCTGCAACATGGCAATCGAAGCTGGCGGAACCTGCGGCGTCTGCATGCCCGACATGAAGACAGTCGATTTCCTCTGGAATTTCATCAAGGAAGAATTCGAGAGCAAGGAAGCTGCCCTCAAGGAATACTCTAAATGGCGCTCCGACGAGGACGCCGAATACGCCAGAACTATTGACTTCGACGTAAGCACCTTCGTCCCGGTCTGTACCGTCGAGTACAAGCCCGACCAAGTAAAGACCCTCAAGGAGATGGACGGTTCGCCGGTAAGCCAGATCTATATCGGAAGCTGCACCAACGGTCGTCTCTCCGACCTCCACGCGGCCGCGGCTATCCTCAAGGGCAAGAAGCTTGCCAAGGGCGTGCGCGGTATCGTCAGCCCGGCCACGCCGAAGATTTTCGAGCAGGCCATGGGCGACGGGACGATCAAGGTTTTCATGGACGCCGGTTTCTGCGTGACCAACCCGACCTGCGGCGCCTGCCTCGGCATGAGCAACGGCGTTCTGGCCCCCGGCGAAGTCTGCGCGAGCACGACGAACCGCAATTTCTTCGGGCGCATGGGAAAGGGCGGCACGGTGCACCTGATGAGCCCGGCCACCGCGGCCGCGAGCGCCATCGCGGGAAGCATCGTCAATTCGCC
>JAFGWW010000447.1 GCA_016936955.1 Planctomycetota bacterium
CGCAGCAGCGGTGCGGGCGCACCCCGCGGGAGAGCCTGATCGATGCCGACTGGTGCGGCGAAGGGGACGAATATATTGTATTCGACGAAACAAAAACCCCGCTCCGCGCCGGGCGCATCAGCCGCGGCATGGGGCCCATGGCACACCTCGTATTCTCGCCGAACGGAAAATATCTCGCCGCCGACACCTACCCCGTAGATGGCTGGCAACGGCTGGGGTTGGTGAACGTCGAGACGGGAAAGCTTACCGAGCTCGGCCGCTTCCGCCATCCCGACGTGCCTATCGTCGAGGTGCGGTGCGACCTCCATCCGCGCTGGTCTGCCGACGGGCGCTATCTCACGGTAGACACCATCCATTTCGGCGAACGCAAAATCTGCATGCTGGACATAAGCACCCTCAAGCTGGGTTGAATTTCCAGAGGCCACAAGCAGGATAATTCCGCATAAAAGAAGTTAGCCCTCCCCGTTGGGCGGGAGGGCTGAGGGGACGCATCAATTGCGCGATGCGTTGGGGGGGGTGTTCCGGGTATTCAGAACGCCATTTTATGGTTTGAACAGAAGGTCTTCTCAAGCCTTTCGGCGAGAGACGCATCCTTATTATCGATCTCGATAACGACGGTCTTGCCGCCGGGGCCTGCGCCGATGTGGGTTTTGGCGTAGGGGATGTGGCCGTTGGCCATGAGCTTGTCCATGGTCTCTGGCTTTCCGATCACGAAGAGCCGCCCTTCCGCTTCCTGCTCGGCGTAGTATGGATGGTTCTTGAGATACTGGGAGTAGAGCCTCTCGGTAACTTCGGGGTGTTTGTTGTCGATCTCGATTACGAGGGTCTTGCCCTCGGGACCTTCGCCGATAAGGGTCTTGGCGTAGGGGATATGCCCATTGGCGATGAGCTTATCCATGGTGGCAGGATTACCGATTACAAAGTAGCGGCCGTGCATCTCCTGCTCGGCGTAGTATGGGTGTTTCTTGAGATACTGGGCATAAAGGCTGTCGGTAAGGGCGGGATTTTTATTGTCAATCTCGATTACGAGAGTCTTGCCCTCGGGGCCTTCGCCAATAAGGGTTCTGGCGTAGGGGATGTGGCCGTGTTCCTTAAGTTTCTTGAATCCGCCTTCGGTTCCGATTACGAAAAAGCGGCCCTTATGTTCGCCTTCATAATAAATCCCGGTTGAGGGCTCCGATTTTTTGGCAGCCGCCGCTTTCTTGCCATACTCGCCCTGGGTTCCCGGTTCGCACCCGGCGGCAATTGCAAGCATGAGGCCTAAAACACAAATATTCCTGATCATCTTCCTCTCTCCTCCTTATATGGTTTAATAGACATTGCTTTGACTGGTTACTGGGAATTCTGCCGCGTTTCGTTAGCCCTTTATTGAGAAAGTGTTAATTTTTGCTGAAATCATCCAGATTCCTGCCCCGCCCCGATCCCTTACCTTACCCTACGGCGGCAACTAATCCTTGCCACGGAGGGCGGTTCTGCGTATCTTTTGACATATAAATGTAAGCATCCATCCTCCCGGTGCGAAAGAAACCAGGCAGGGACAGCAGGAGACAAACAGACATATGTGCGGAATCGTTGGATATGTAGGAAAAGATAAGGCTATCGCCTCCGTTATCGAGGGGCTCAAGAGCCTTGAATATCGCGGCTACGACTCGGCGGGCATTGCCTATATGAAAGATGGCGTCCCCACCGTGGTCCGCACGCCCGGACGCGTCGCCGATCTGGAGGAGAAGCTGGGGGGCAACCTCGCATCCGGAACCGCCATCGGCCACACCCGCTGGGCCACCCACGGCGTACCCAGCGAGGAGAACGCCCACCCCCACCGCGACCCTTCCGGAAAATTCGTGATCGTCCACAACGGGATCATCGATAACTTCCAGCGCCTCCGCCAGGATCTTGAGGAAGAGGGCAACGTATTCAAGAGTTCGACCGACTCGGAGGTTGTGGCCCACCTTATCGCCCGGGCTTACAAAGGCAATCTGGTCGAAGCAGTGGAGAAGATCATGCCCATGCTTGACGGGACCTTCGCCCTCGGCGTTATGGCGGCGGACAATCCAGAGCTTATCGTCGGCGCGCGGCGGGGAAGCCCTCTCGCGGTCGGGGTAGGCGAAGGGGTAAACCTTCTTGCCTCCGACGCGGTGCCGATTCTGCCGCACACCAAGATGGTGGTGTTTCTCGACGACGAGCAGGTTGCGGTCCTCACGCCGGGCTCAGTCCGCGTCCGTCAGGGCGGCAAAGATATCGAATGCAAACCGGAAGAGATCAAGTGGTCGGCCGAAGCGGCACAGAAGGGCGGCTACCCGCACTTCATGCTCAAGGAGATCTACGAGCAGCCCGCCGTACTTGAGAACATGGTCCGCACCAGAATAAAACTCAGCGACAAGCCCGACGCCGAACCCCGCTTCAACCTCAACGGCATCGACCTGCCCGATGATTATTTCAAGGGCATCAGCCGCATCATCCTCGTGGCGCAGGGAACGGCATACCACGCCTGCATGGTGGGGCGTAACATGATCGAGCGCGTGGCGCGCATCCCGGCTTATCCCGAATACGCCGCCGACTTCCGCTACCGCGACCCCATCCTCGACCCGTCGGTTCTCGTCATCGCCGTAACCCAGTCGGGCGAAACCATGGATACGCTCCACGCCGTGCGCCTCGCGCGGCAGAACGGGTGCAAGGTCATAAGCGTGGTCAGCGCGGTTGGCTCCACCATCGCCCGCGAATCGGACGGCGTCTTCTATCTCCACTGCGGCCCCGAAATCGGCGTGGCCTCAACCAAAGCATTCACCTCCATGATCGCCGGGCTCTATATCATCGCCCTGCGCATGGGGCAGATCAGGGAGACCCTCTCGGTCGACGAATGCCGCCGCCGCACGGAAGACCTGATGGGGGCGGGGGCGCGCGTGGAAGGCATCCTCTCCACGGCGAACTATGTCCGCAACATCGCGCTCAAGTATAAGGACTCGCAGAACTTCCTCTTCCTCGGCCGCGGCACGGGATGGCCCATCGCGATGGAAGGGGCGCTCAAGCTCAAGGAAGTCAGCTATATCCACGCCGAAGGCTACGACGCGGCGGAGATGAAGCACGGCACCCACGCCCTGAACGACGA
>JAFGWW010000448.1 GCA_016936955.1 Planctomycetota bacterium
CCGGAAAAGTGGGAGCCGGTTGAAGGCGTGAAGGAAGTTGACTACGGGCCGGAAGGTTTCAGGCGGGCAAAGAAACTGCTGGGCGATCAGGGCCTTATCGGGGTCTGGGCGGCAAGCACCTGTGCCATCAACCATGAGGAGGACGTCTACCGCTATTACGACATGGAGGAAGACGAACGGAAAGAGTGGGCCGAGAAACGGATCATCGCCGCCGAAGCGCGGCTGGACAGGATTCTTGCCCTCGACGAAGAAACCCGCCCCGACTTTATCTGCGTGGGCGGTTCCGGAAGCCTTGTCCTGCAGACGGTCGAGATGCTACGCGAGATTGCCCTACCGGCGGTGAAGCGCGTTATCGAAAAAGCCAGCGCCGCAGGCATGCCCACCCACGTCCACAGCTGCGGCCCCGAGGCGGAGCTGGTGAAGATCATGGCCGAGGAAACCAGCCTCACCATCATCGACCCCCTCGAAATCCCGCCCATGGACAATTGCAATCTGGCCGAGCTCAAACAACGTTTCGGCCACAAGCTTGTTTTAAAAGGTAACCTTCACACCACCAATGTCATGTTGCGCGGGAGTGTGGAAGATGTGCGCGAAGCCAGCCGCAAGGCGATCGACGATGCGGCCCGGGGAGGGCGTTTCGTCCTCAGCACCGGCGACCAGTGCGGCCGCGACACGCCGGACGAAAACCTCTTTGCCATGATTGAAACCGCGCGCACCTACGGCCGGTATAATCCTGACGGGGCGGTTGTAGGGAAATGCCTTGAACACGCTTCGGCATGAATTGTTTTATTGTTCTTCAGCCTTAGCGATGTGTTTCAGATATGATCTTAGGCCAGAAGCTCGAAAGCGAAAGCCCCAAACTGCGCTTTCGTGTTATAGCTGATTTTTTGTCGGACATGGCAATCTCCATAACACCTGAGAACGCTTAAATAAACACAGGACGCGGATAGCCCGCGCCCTGTGTGATTGCTGTGGTAATCTTCACTTTATTTACCGTTGATGATGGCCATGTCGAGGGCGGGCTGGAGAACCTTCTTCTCCTTGCCATCAGCCTTGACGCTGGAGAGCATCAGGTTTTTGCCGTCCTTGCCGTAAACTGAGATGCGGCCGATATAGAGAACCGTATCGTTGCCGAGCCATCCCGGACGGATATCGGTATTGTTGCCCATACCCTCAATCCTTACGGCGAGGTCGTCCGCTACCTCTACGGGGTTGGCGAAGTCGGCTCCCGCCACCATCAGGCTGTCGCCGCCCTTGCCCTTGCCGTCAAACATGACCTTGTCGCCCTTGGGGGAGAAGAGGACGAATGTCACGCCTTCCTTCTCCGCCTTGACCGCGCCGGTGGCTACGTCGAGGGAGAAGAGTTTGTCCTGCTGCTGCTCTTCGACCTGGAGCTTGTCGTTACCTGCAGCGGCGGACTTGGCGATGAAGAGGATCTTCTTCCCGTCGGGGGAGACGTCGAAAAAGATCTCGCTGCCCATAACGGAGACGAGAGGCTTGAGGCTGCCGTCGGCAACGTTAAGGATGGAGAGCTTGCCGGTGTAGTTGTTCTGCTCGTCCTTGAGAAGGGCCTGGAATACCACCACGCCCTTGCCGTCCGGCATCCAGCGGTGATGGGCCGCGATGTTGCTTACCACAACCTTGCCCGCACCGGCGGCGATGTCGACCAGGTGAAGCTGGGGCATCCCTTCCTGCATGGGAGCGACGGGCTGGTTGGCGTTCTGGGCGATGGAGACATATTTCCCGTCAGGGCTCCACTGGGCGTAAAGGCCGTTCTGGCCCATGAAGATCTGTTTGGTCTTGTCCGAGCCGGGGGTGACGATATGGTAAGTCTGGCTCTGGCCCATCATGGCATTGCCGGAGGAGCCGACCACGGCGAGAACTTCCTTACCCGCCGGGTTGTAAAGGGCATAGACCGGGCTGCTGCCTTCAGGCTTGAAGAGAAGGTTTACCTTGCCGGTGGAGGCGTCGAATTCATAAAAGCCTTCCTGCCTGGGGATAATCACCTTGCCGTCGGCGGAAGTGTTAAGCTCGATCGGATAACAGCCGGCGAAAAATACGGCGCATAGAATAATAGCGGCACATGCCTTGCGCATGTCGAATCTCCTTTTAATGAAAAATGACCCTACCCCGGACACCCGAGACTGACATGATGGTATCTATGTAGTGTAAAGACGCAAGGATGAAAAATATATGGCAGGCGCGCCGCTATTGACGGGCATAATTCCGGCAAGGCTCAGGCATGGCTCTGTTGCAGGGAAACGCGTTACTCTTGCATGGGGGTTGAATCTTCCGCCCCCTCGTCATTATCCTCAAGACCCATGTGGCGCTGGAAGTTTATCGCCACATCCATCAGGGATTTGGCAAGCTCAACCGTCATGTTCAGGGCCGTATTCGGATCTACCTCAAGCTTGCGGCAGTGGGCCAGGAACGCTTTGCGCAGATGGCGGGCGAAATCGGGGATGACGTTGCGCCCCTCGCGCTGTTCAAGAAGGATGAACTCCATCCATCCGGAGAGGCTGCCGAAAAGATTTACCTCCAGCATCTTTCCCCGACCGTTGGTGATGTCATGTTCGGTAAGGCGGTTGTGCAGGGCGGTGATCATCTTTTCGTGGGCGTGGTCTAGACGGCTTGTCTCCTCGAATCGGCTGAGGATATCGTCTATCGTCTTGTCGAGGCTGGAGTCGATATTCGTGTCATCCAAAGGAGTATCCTCTTCCGTATCAAATACAATCTGAACGGCCATAATCTTCCTCCGCCGAAAACCCGCAAGGCGGGCACGGATGCCAACAGCCTTAGTAAGTATGAACCATAAAATGGCTCCGAGCAAATAATTGCGCCGAAGTTTTACAGACTCATATTAATATTATCGTCTAGCTTACCCCCCGACTTTGGCGTAATCAGGAGCTCGGCAGGGACAGACGGCGCAGTCTTGACTTTTCGGAATCAGGGTTTATTATCCTGTCATGACAATCGCCGGAATTGTCTTCGGTCTTATGTGCGGACTGGGACAAGCCTTCACCTACCTGCTTTCACGCCGCTTCATGAAAATCGAAGGGCACAGCTCCGGCCGACTTCTCTGCCTGTCCCACATCATCATGGGCCTTTTCTCCCTCGCCCTGCTCCCCTTTCTCTGGATAGATCCGGTAAACGGATGGACACCGGTAATCTGGCCGCTGATCGGCACCACCCTTTTTTACGTGGTGGGACAACTCAGCCTCTTCCAGGCAGTCAAGCTGATCGAGGGCAGCCGCGTGGCGTCCATGCTAAGTTTCAAGATCGCCCTCCTCGCCCTTCTTGTCACCGTTACCGGCACCGGAATTATCTCAACCCAGCAGTGGATCGCGGTCGCGGTGGCGGTGGCGGCGGTGCAGCTGATCAACGTAAGCCCCAGAACTGCGGAATCGGCCACAAGCTGGAAAGCCTATCCGTGGATCGGCGCAACCTGCCTCGGCTACGCAATCTCCGATTTCCATATCAAGCTTCTGCTCAAAGCGTTGAGCAACGAGAGCAGCCCCGCCATCTCCGCTTTCGCCGTTGCCCTGACCTACACCCTCGCTGCGGCGGGAAGCCTTTTCATCATGACAAAGTACCGTGACTCATCGGCAAGCACCTGGCGCATGGCATTGCCTTTCGCCGTCTTCTGGTACTTCGGCATGCTCTGCCTCTTTATCGCCATGGGATATATCGGCATCGTGGGCGCGGTCATTCTCCAGTCCACCCGCGGCATCTGGGCGATTATCCTCGGTATAATTGTTGCCCATCTCGGACACCTCCACCTCGAGGGTCGCCTGACCCTCAAATACAGGCTGATCCAGGTATTCGCCGCCCTGATGATGTGCGCCGCTATCGCTCTCTTTGCCACCGGCAAGGTTGAGGAGAAGAAAACACCGGAAGCTGTAGCCGTCGCGCCGGCCAGCGAGGCGAGATAGAAAATTCATCAAACCTTCACCATCTTTCAGACGTTAGTATTTATGATGAATGAAGAATACGAAACCATCAGGCCATGCGGAAAGCAGCGGGTGCTCTACGCCTGCTTCTGTTTCATTATGCTCGCAGCAGCGACGGGCGGAGTGCTGTATTGGAAAACGCTGTACACAAAATGGCTGATTTATACCCTCAAGGACGATCCCATATTTATTCATGGCTCCTCGCTCGAAACCTATTTCGAAACGCCTTTTGATCTCTCAAAAAGTGATATCATCAAAACCCCATACTGGAACCTGCCCCAATGGGAGAAGCTCGAAGCTTTGGGGGAAAATGCGGTTCCGGATCTGGTCAAGCTTATCGAGGAGGATGACGACTACTCCCGTTCGCTTTATATTATTAGCAAAGTCAAATGCAAGGAAAGCGCCGCCTGCCTTGAAGACTATCTTGTCCGCTACAGCTTCACAGACCAGCTGGCGGATTGGACTTTTACCGATAACGCCATCGCTACCGACGGGATGCTCGGACTCGATCCAGAGTGGGGCATTGATTATATGATAAACAACATCAATGACTATCTTGATATCGTTTACAGCAGAGACATTATTATCAACGAGCCTTTGAACGCCATAACCTCGGCCGACAGGCTCGGGAAGCTCAAGTGTGAAAAAGCCATTCCCGCCCTCGTCTCCGGCACCCGGCCGGATTTCCAGTCGCGACTCGGCAACACCTGCTGCATCCAGATAAGCGAAAACAAGTTGCGCCCCTTCGCAGTCAAGGCATTGTCGGAAATTCTGGGCAAGCCTTTTGAAGGCGAGTTGCGGAAAGAGCTGGAGAAAAAATACTGGGATAAAAAGACGTGGGAAACGAAGTACCTTAAAGAGAAATAAAAGGCCGCGCTCTGCTCGCGGCCTTTTTCTATTCACAATTTCTGTCCTGAAATTATCCCGCACTGCGGAAAATTTATTTAACTGTCATTCTGAACGCAGTGAAGAATCTCTTCTATCCGTATCCCCGGATTTCCTGACTCTCAAGATCCTTCGCTTTGCTCAGGATGACACCATTGATCCGGACAAATCCCTAGTCGTGGACCATGCTGTCGGTGGGGCAGAAGTCGTCGGTCAGGAGCGGCACGTCATCGAGGGGCGGGGCGACAATGCTTGCGTGGATCACCACCTCTTCCAGATCCTTCTGCTTGATAACCGTGCCGTTCAGTTCCTGAAAACGCTGTTTCATCTCCATCGAAGAAATGCGGGCTTTCTCGTCGCTGGCAACAAGGATGATATTCTCGGCGGTGTTGCCGAGGCGGTGGCGCGGGAAGGCGTAAACGTTTTCGAAAACCGTATCCATGGTCTTCCAGCAGGAACGGTAAAGCCTGCTGCGATCACCCTCGATTGCGCTGATGACATTGGCTACCAGCACGCCGCCGTCGCTGAGGTGCTCCTGCACCGCCCGGAAAAATTCCTGCGAGACAAGGTGGCGCGGGATGCGCCCGCCGGCGGTGTAAGCATCAAGAACGATATAATCCCACTTCTCTTTCGAGTTGACCAGAAAGAGCCGGCCGTCCTTGACGTGGCGGTGGATGATATTGGACTCGCCCTCGGCGGGGAAGTTGAAATACTTCTGGGCCATCGCAAAGACCGAGGGGTCGATATCGACCACGTCTATGCACTCGACCGATTTGCTGTAATCGTTCTCGAAAACCTGGGGCCCCACCCCGCCGCCGCAGCCGATGATGAGAATCCGCTTCGGGGCTTTTTCCGTGGCCAGAAGCCCGAGGTGCAGCAGGCGGGTATAACCGCAGGCCGACTCGACAGGCATGGTAATTTTGGAGCCGTCATCACTGACGATCACCGCGCTCTCCACCAGATTATTGAACATCATTCTTCTGGCGCGGCGCTTGTCGTTCGGCAGCAGGCTGTCATCCTCAACCACGGCGATGCTGTGGTAAACCGACTCGAAATCCTCCAGAATCTGCGCCGCCGGGTCGCCGTTTATGTTGTATCCGGTCGGGCTCACGGGGCAGAAGCTCTTCGGCAGGGCGGTCCGGAGAAAGAGACGGTTGAAGCGCAGGGTGTCGGAGACGCTCCAGCTCTCGCGGCCCTTGTCAAGCAGAAGCTGCATGTGATAGGGAGGGACAATCCCTATCTCCTTGACAAAAGGGTCGGGGAAAAGGTCCCTCCTCTTGAGGGCGTCGTTCATGTTGTTGAGCACGATCTCGAATTCGTCGTTCTTTATATTCCTGTTCTTTACGCTGGTCGAAATCAGGCTTATGGTGTTAGCGTTGAGGGACGAGAGGAAATGCTTCATGACCTTATCTTTATGCGTCCCCTCTTTCGCGGCGGAAGCCTTGTCCAATTCCTCGTAAAAATCGCGCCACGAAAAAACGCTGCCGTCGGTAAGCACCGCACTCTCATCGGCCTCCGGATTCCAGAGGCGGACGTCAGATTGGCTCAGGGCGCTGAAAGAAAAGAAGCCTATCAGGCAGGCGGCGGCGGCGATAGTCACAACAGCCTTGCGGTGGCTCAGGCAACAGACAATGCCTACAGCCAGAAGAAGCGCGCCGATTGCAAAGACCGTGGTCTTGGAGCCGATCACTTCGGTAAGGACAAAGGAGACGAGGAAGGTTCCGAAGAGGGAGCCGAGGGTGCTGAAAGCGTAAAGCCCGCCGGCCACGCTGCCGAGGCCGGTGACGTTACGCGCCGCAAGGCGCACCGCGAAGGGGGAGACCATGCCCATCAGCACGCTCGGTACTGCATAAAGCATTATGCTGCCGAGGAGGGCGCGGGTACGCGGCCCGAGATCGTCCATGCCGCTCAATTCGCGACACAAAGGCGTGGCGATAATCGGAATCAGAAAGGTCATGAGCGCGGCGAGGGCAATAATATATCCGAGCACGTTGAGGCGCGGGAATTTGTCCGCCACGATTCCGCCGATCCAGTAACCCAGGCTCAGGGCGCCGAGGAAGATACCGATAATCGAGCCCCAGACGTAAATGGTGCTGCCGAAGTGGGGTTCGAGAATGCGCACGCCCGCCATCTCCAATCCCATCAGAGACGCGCCGCAGAGAAAGGCGATGGCCCGCAGGGTGAAGGCTCTCACCGTATATTCATCGCCGGGAAGACCGGTACCCGATTTCTTATCGCTCACTTGTCTTGCTCCTTGCCCATGGATTTTTGCAGAGTAACCGCACCCGGTTGCCCGCAAGGTTTATCAAATCGAATTTCAAGATTATATTTATTCGGCGCGGGAAAGCAACGGAATGGAAAAATACCTTGCCCGCTCCTCAGGCGTCGATCTCTTCGAGCATGCGCTGGAGCAGTTCCATCGGCAGGCCAATAACATTCGAGAGGCTGCCGTGAACGTCGGCCACGAAACGGTCGGCTGTCTCCTGAATTGCATAAGCCCCCGCCTTGCCGTCAGCCTCGCCGGATTCCACATACTCTTCAATATCATCCGCGCTCATCTCGCGCATGATAACCTCCGTCCCGTCGATGGCGGAGACGGACTGCCCTGTGGCGCGGTCGATAATCGCCACGGCGGTGAGTACGTTATGGGCCCTCCCCGAGAGGGAGGAGAGAATCTCGCGGGCGTGCTCACGGTTTTCCGGCTTGCCGATGATCTTGCCATCAAGAACCACTATCGTATCGGCGGCGATCACAATCTCCCCGCCTTTCATGGCCCGCGCGGCAGCCTCGGCCTTTTTCTGCGCAACCCGCAACGCCTCTTCCTCGGGCGGGCGGCTGTCTATCATAGTCTCGTCCACATCCGGATTGCAGACCCGGAAAGGCAACCCCAGCATATCCATAAGGTCCCGCCTGCGCGGGGAGGAGCTGGCCAGAACTATGTTCCGCCTCTCAAGGGGGGTATGGCGCAGAACCACGGTCTGGGCAAAAATGTCTCCCACGCGCTGGCGCCTGCGGGTGACGGATACCGCTAACAGCGCCACAAGGTAGAAAAGGGAGAAATTACCCAGCGCCACCGGGATGAAATCGATGAAGCGGGCGATATTGCGAAGGAAGCACTGCATGGCGCTCGGCTTTCCCCCGGCCGCGTTCCGGACGCGGATGCCGAAGATCATCTTGCCGATAGTGGCGCCGAAAGCGGCTTCGGCGATCCAGCTGTATAACACGATGGAGCAGAGCCATATCCAGTAGATAAACGCCGATTCCTCAACCGGAAGGTTGAAGGGTTCGTAGTCGTGGCTGTAAATCATGTAAACGGCGAGGAAAGGTGAGATGATTATGGCGTCTACCATCATCGCCAGAGCCCGGTCGATAATTGATGCGGGTGCGCCAAGGGGACGGGCAAATTCCCTGAAGGTTGCGAGCTCCTGTTCGCTTATTCCGTTCACCCCGTCGCCATTGGCCGGGCTGCCGTTTGCCCGCGCCCGAGCAGCAGCAGCCATCCTTAGCTGTAAGCCTTTCCTGACCACGACGCGCGTGGTTACAATCAGGAAAAAACCGAGGGCGAAAGCAAGCAGGAGGAACATCAAGGCCCACTCCTCGCCCTGCCCGGCCGCAAGCGCGGGCGCGGTCATCCTCCACGCCCCTCCGGAATGGTCCTGACATACATAAGCATGAAGCCCCGCCGTGCTTGCCCGGAGAATCAGCATCCCCGAACCGTCGACTATAAGGGAAAGCCCAAGGGCTTGATGATTGTAATGATCGGACGGGATGGGCACGCCGGAGGTGATCTCGTTCCACGATTCGCCGTCGAAGCGCGAAAGCTCCAGCCGCGTCCGTTCCTCGTGGGGTTCGATGTATGTCTCGCGGAGATAGAAAAGGCTTCCATCCACATTCGTTACAGCATAAAAACTGCGCGAATCATCGGCCGGGGGAAGGCCGGGGGTTATCCACGATCCGTTTTTGAACGTGACGATCTTTATCCCGTGTTCCCGGCGGCCGCCAACCTCCTCGCGCCAGAAAAGCGTGGGGCAATCCTTGAATCCTACCAGGCTCACCAGCACCGGACGGCCAACCGTTGGTTGAGCCGGGCCCATGTCTTTCCACTTTTCGCCGTCCAGCATCATCAGCTTCAGGCCGGAATCCTTGTTCTCCCTGAGGACGGCGTAAATCTTCCCGTTAATTTCTTTCGCGCATAGCAGCTTCATCCCGGCCGCGCCCTGGATAAACTTCGTAAGCTCACCCTTTTCCGCATCCCGGTCCCAGATTGCGCCGTCTTCGTATATTATGCGCAGCTTGCCATCCGAATTTTCAATCCCCGCCACGCGGCTGCGATAGCGGGCAAGCTCCTGCCAGTCGTCCCGGCCAGCGGTTTTGGAGACCAGAAGCACGAATTCCGGGTTCTCCCCGCCGTAGGATATGCTCTGCACGGTTGCGTAAACGTGGTCGGTCGCCCCGTCTGGATTGGAAAGCAGGGCCATCTGCGGGTGGCCATAGGTTACCGGCTGGTCACATCCGGGCAGGAAGGACAGCACCGCGAGGAGCAGGAGGAATGAAACAAATACGCCATAAGGGCGATAGTCTCTGATTTGCATTGCATATGAATAACAGATAAACCGCTTTGGGGCAAGGATTAAAGCCGTTTAAAGCATTTGGCATAAATCTTGTATTTTCCGGTTTAAATTGGCGAAGGGTAAGAGGTTTTCGGGGACAATTATTATTGCCAGAAGAGAGCATGTGGCAGATAATGATTATTACACGTGGCGGAGCTTATCTCTTTAGAGTTTCTAAAAGTGTATTTAGCCTAGCTCGGGGGCCGAGGGAAGATTCCCGATTATAAAGCCCTGGGGGAGCAATCTGTGAGTGAAAAATACGGTAACTGCAGCCGCGAGGAGGCAGCAGAGCTTGTCCGTAAGGTCGCCGAAGGCGACGAGGACGCCCTTGAGGTATTCTACAATACCTACTTCCCGCGCCTGTACAGGTATATCTATTACCGCGTCAACCGCGACCACCACCATACGGAGGAGGTGGTGAACGATACCTTTGTCGAATCTCTGGAAAAAGCGGGGGAATACGACATGGAGCGCGGAAGCGTGGATTCCTGGCTTATCACCATCTCGCGCAACCGCATCCGCAGCTCCAATTCCCTGATGGGCAAGGCGCGGGAGTATGAGAAGTCGTGGAGCATGGTGGACGGCGAACTCGAGAGCCTCTTCGCCGACCTCGACGAAGGCAATCTTCCCGAAGCCGCTTTGGAGCGCGAAGAGTTGCACCAGCTTGTCGGGGCGGTTATGGGTTCGCTCTCGGAGAATTACGCGAAGCTGCTTGAACTGAAATATATGAAAGACCTCACGGTGCGGGACATCGCCGCCCTCACCCAAAAGACAGAGAAGGCGATAGAAAGCCAGCTTACCCGCGCCAGAGTCGCATTTCGCGAAACATTCCAGACTTTGGCCGGAGGAATGCCGGTAGTTTAGTGACAATAAATTATGTAGGAGAAGCCGGGAGGAATGGAATCCGCCCGGAGGGTTTGGGAGGCAATAGAATGTCTGGCGACGACAACAACAAGGAAGACGGCTTGGACAGAAGTTTGAAAGTCCTGTTAAGCCGGGCTTACGAGCCCGTGGATTACAGGCAGGAATTCAGAGACGATCTCCTTGATAAGCTCAAGAGCAAACAGCGGGAGATGGCGGGCACGAAGAAGAAGCGGGGCAACACCATCCGCCTTTTCAAATACTTCACCGGCCTCGCCGCCGCGGCCGCCTTTATATTTACCATCGCCCCCATGGTAACCCCCCAGACCAAGACTGCGGGCGATCCTACCATAGCCGGTTCCGACAGCTCGGCGAAAGAACCGACCATAGCTGCCGTACCTTCTATGAAAAAAACCCTCTTCGGCAACGAGGATGCCCGAATTGACGAAAAGATCCATTCCGTAACCGATAACGCACAGGCGGTTCAGGTCAAGTTTGGCGGTAATGACTGGCAGACTATCGACAGCGACGCCGACGTGCAGTTCTGCAACAAGATGCAGCTCAAGGTCAACGACAAGCACCCTGACAATGTTATGCTCGCCCTCGCCGACGGGGCTTACCTCACTGTCTCCCCCGGTTCCAAGGTCTGTAACGACGGTGGTAAGCTCAAGATCGACGACGGCAAGGTCCGCCTCAAGCTCGCGGAAACCGCGAAGCCCCTGACCGTGGCTCTGCCCCAGTACAACATTCAGCTCAATCCCGGCGCGGACATCGCCTTCAAGGTCGAGAGCGGCAACGAATACGCCGACGGCGGCGCGCCCGCCCCTTACGTGGCCGTATTCAACGGCACCGCCACCGCCATGGGCAGCAACAACGTCAAGAGCGACCTCACCGCAGGCAACGGTTATGACATGTTCCCCTCCCTCCTCGCCGTCGTCCCCGGACACAAGCTTGGAGAGATCCGCCGCCGCGCCCTCGGCGAGGACCAGGGGCAGGACTACTATTTCGCCGACACCTTCAACAAGAAGAGGATCCACTCCGCAGGCGTGGGCTCCGACTCCGGCGACAACTTCCGGATCAAGATCTCCCCTTCCGCGATCCAGCTTGACCGCCGCATCTTCCTCATCCTCCCGCAGGGTATCGTCGACACGAGCTACAAGATGGGCGACAAGAAGGTGAACATCACCCCCGACTCGGACGAGTTCAGAACCATAATCGAATCCAGCCCCGAACTGGGCATGGCTCTCAAGGGGCGCAAGATACACATGATCGTCAAACACGACGGCGTCGCCTACGACGTAGTGACCAACAAATAAAACAATGCCGGTTATCCCTCCCCTTTCCCCGGCAAAAGTGAAACCCTCCTTGGATGGAGGGCTTTTTTTCATGGTTATATACCATAGGAAAGTAATGTTTGATATGAATTGTCAGAGGGGAAAAGGACGCATGGTCAATGACGGGAATTAAAAGCGAAAATCAATTTCTGTTATGTATATTTTCCACATCAGCATATTTGATATAAACTGCCGATATGTTTTTAACATTTAAATTTTTAGGTATGGAATAGTGAATAGTTGATATTATATTTACCGAGGAAACTCCATATATTGGTCCATCATTATTATTAGGTATCGAGATTTTATATTGTATGCCACCAGCCACGACATGAACTATCAATAAATCATATTGCAGAAATTTTAATTTTCGATTGTCCGGGCTGTTAAGCATGTAGGCTGTAATCTCAAGCACACTGCCGGAATTACCTTTTTTGATTTTAACATCCCAGTTTCTACCTTCTAATTTTTTGCTTTCAAAGCTAATTGTCTCCGGCTTGGGGTTGTGGCAACCAACCGTAACGAGAATAAGACATATAAACACGAACAGCTTTTTTTCCATAATACACCTAGAGATTAACTAGGAAAATTTTATCTCTTTACCCCTTATACGCCCCCAACCCCTTCCCGCTCTTGCGGCCGAGGTTTCCTTCTTTTACCAACTTTTCAATAAGTCCGACCGGGGCGTAGAGCGCGCCGCTCTCTTTTGAAATGGTTTTCAACTCGTGGCGGATTGTGTCGAGGCCGATGAAATCGGCGAGGCTTACGGGGCCCATGGGGTGGCCGCAGCCGAGGCGCATGGCTTTGTCGATATCCTGCGGGGTGGCGGTCCCGTCCTCCATCATCCGCGCCGCCTCGTTTATCATCACCATGAGCAGGCGGTTGACAATAAACCCGGCATGGTCGGCAGAGACCACAAACTGCCGCTCCATCTCCTTGCAGAACTTTTTCGCCCCCTCGAAAGTTTCGTCCGATGTGGCCGCGCCCCGGATAATCTCGACCAGGTTGGAGGTGGGGGCGGGGTTCATGAAATGCAGGCCGATAAAGCGTTCCGGCTTTGCGAGCGCCTGGGCAAGATCGCTGATTTTCAGCGCCGAGGTATTGGTCGCGATGAGAGCGGAGCCGGCAACAACGCTCTCTATCTCCGCCAGTTTCGCCTTTTTGATCTCCCCGTCCTCGACCACCGCCTCGATAATGATCTGGCATTCGGAAATGGACGCAAGCTGCATTGTCCCGGTTAAATGATTATCGGACGTCGCGGCCTCCTCCGGGGTGATGAGCTTGCGCCGCACCGCCATCTTCCGCGAGGCGGATACCGCTTCGAGCGCCTTGTCCACCGACTCCCGGCTACGGCCGACCATGATTACGCCAAATCCTTTTTCCGAAAGGGTTTGCGCTATCCCTTGCCCCATGATTCCGGTGCCGATTACCGCCGCCTTGCCCTTCATCTCAAACCCCCTTGCCCGATAAGCCATGCCTTTTTCACAATTGTCCTTATTAAGGCCAATAATGTCAAAGCCAAAGGCATTCGATGGCCGATAAAAATGTATGGGAGTATGTGCCCGGAACAACCGCCACAAAACTCTGCGCATATATTGAATAGATCAGATGCAATAAAAGGATACCTGCTAATGAAAAGGTCGGTCGGTCTTGCCCTGCTGATGGCGGCGGCTTTGTTTTACTTCACTGGTCTGGTCAGGGCCGGGGAGAATGCCCGTTCCGTATTGATCGAGCTTGACGGAAGTTCTTCAAACGACCCCGACGGCGACAAGCTTGCTTACAACTGGCGGCAGATAAGCGGCCCCAAGGTAGCCCTCTCCAACCCCAAGGCGGTCAAGCCGTATTTCCGCACCGCCATGCCGGGTAAATATCGTTTTGAACTTACTGTCTCTGACGGCGAGTCCGCAAGCAAGCCCGCAATCGTCGAGGTGGTGATCGACAAGGAAAACCTCAAGCCCGAAGTAAGGCTCAAGCCGAGGGTAGAGATCGAGATTGGAGAGAAAGCCTTTATCGACGGCTCGGCTTCGCGCGACGCCGACGGCGATAGCCTTACTTACCACTGGCGCCAGATTGGCGGGGCGCCCCTTTATCTCAAGCCTGAAGACCTCGCCCGCGAGAGCATCTCCATCACCCCCGCCAAAACCGGCGTCTACGAATTCGAGCTTGTCGTCTCTGACGGCAAGATGAAGAGCGTCCCCGTGCGTTGCAGCCTTATCGTCAAACCGAAAAACAATGCCCCCGTCGCCAAGGCGGTCGCGATCGGCAAGACCACCATCGAGCGTGACATCGAGGTCAAGGCGGCCGACATAAATGACAAGTCGCCCATCGCCCGCATCAACTACCCGGAATTTTCCAA
>JAFGWW010000449.1 GCA_016936955.1 Planctomycetota bacterium
AGACGATGGACACCACGTGGAAGCTGGTCCTGCTCAACCAGTTCCACGACATCATCCCTGGCAGCTCCATCGCCCGCGTTTACGAAGAGGCAGAAGCGGATTACGCACGCATCATAAAGGACGCGCGCGCAACCTCCGAGGAAGCGGCGAAATCATTTATCGAGAAAGACGCGGAAGCGGTTACCGTCTTCAATTCGCTCAACTGGAAACGCAACGCGCTGGTTGAAATGCCGAAGTCCTTCAAGGGCGCGGTCGATGAGTTTGGCAACGACCTCCCCCTCCAGAACATCGACGGCAAGCCTTACGCCATCGTCGAGAACCTCCCCTCCTGCGGATGGACAACCATCAAAAAGGGCAAGGGAACAAAAGCGAAGAGCGCCCTGAAGGCGAGCAAGACGGGCATGGAAAACGAATTCCTCAAACTCACCATCAACGGCGAGGGCGAAATCACCAGGCTCGTGAACAAAAAGACCGGCGAAAACCTCGCCGCCGGCCCGTGCAACAGCTTCCGCATGTGGAAGGATGTGCCCAACGCCCACGACGCATGGGATATCGACGAGACCTACCGCGGCGCTCCGGTTGACATCTCCGGCACAGCGAAGATCGAGGTACTTTCGGACGGCCCCCTTGTGGCAATCATCAAGGTCAGCAAGAAACTGAACAACTCACTCATGACCCAGGAAATCCGTCTGGCCAAAGGTGCCAAGCGCGTTGACTTCGTAACGAAGATCGACTGGCAGGAAAAACACAAGCTTCTCAAGGTCTGCTTCCCCGTCGACATCCACGCGGACGAGGCATTCCACGAAGTACAGTTCGGCCATCTCCACCGCCCGACCCACTCGAACCGCGACTTCGACGCCGCCCGCTTCGAGGTCTGCAACCAGAAGTGGACAGCTCTCGCTGAAGAAGGCCGCGGCGTGGCGATCCTCAACGACTGCAAGTATGGCATCAACGTGGACAAGAACAATATCGGCCTCACGCTGCTCCGGGCTCCGACCGCTCCAGACATGAACGCCGACCGCGGCATGCAGGAATTCTCCTACTCCTTCTACTGCTGGAACGGGGCATTCAAGGACAGCGGCGTGGTTCGGGAAAGTTACGACTTCAACGTTCCGGCCATGGTGATGGACGGTGCGGCGGGAAGGGCGAGCCTCTTCGAAACCGACGCGGAGAACATCGTAATCGAATCGGTAAAACCGGCAGAGGATTTCTCGGGCGACGTGGTGGTGCGTCTCTACGAAACCATGCGCACAGCCACCGAGTTTAACCTGAGCACGACCCTTCCCGTAAAGGCGATCTGCGAAACCAACATGATCGAGGAGAAGACAGGAAGCGCCAAGTGCACGAACGGGAACATCCCCCTCTCGATTAAGCCCTTCGAGATCAAGACCCTGCGCATCAAGCTCTAAGCGCAAACGGGGAAGCAAGGTAAAGCAAAAGGGCGCGGGTTATTCCGCGCCCTTTGTTTTTTCACGGTGGGCTTTCAGTGCCGTCTTGACCTCCGGCACCATCCAGCCTTTATAAATAACCCCTATGTTTTCAAGCTGGATTCGGATCGAGTTTTCGGCCGAGTCGCAATGCGGGGTAAACGACTCGTCCTCTCGGTCAAGCTCATCTTCCGAAAGGCCGATTATCTCGGCGCAGGCGGCGGCAGTGTTAATCAAAGCCAAGGCAAGCTCGGAGCGATATTTCTGATCATCAAAACCAAGGCGCGAGCGGAGCCGGATAATATCCCGCTGCGACCCTTCGGGATATTTGTGGAAGCGCTGGAGAAAATCGCCCACCGCCACGCCGGTCTCGAAATCTCCCCAGCGTATCTCCGGGTTGCATTTTTCATCCAGGCTTATTTCAAGGGAGTCGAGTTCTGCGCATGCATCAATCGCGGTATTCATTACCTTACGGATCAAATCCCAATCGGTTTGCATCTCTACCTCCATCAAGGCGCGTCACGAAAAACTAACGGCTCTCGATATAATCCAGAACCGCCCGCGCGGTGCGGGTGGAGGCGGCTTCCATGCCGAACTTGTCGCGCAACTCATCAAGACTGGCCTTGGCCCGGTGGTATCGCTCGGGAATGGCGAGCAGCATCGAGGCTTCGCTGCAGATTTTGTCGGGGTTGGCATCTTCCTGCAGTAGTTCAGGAACGATCTTCCTCTCAGCGACGATGTTAGGCAGGGATATATTTGGGATACGCACAAGCCTTTTGGCGATAGCTGCGCTGAGCCAGCTTGTTTTGTAGACCACGACCATGGGCACACCAAGAAGGGCGGCCTCGAGGGTAGTGGTGCCGCTCTTGGCGAGGATCAGGTCGGAGGCGGCGATCAGCTCCTGGCTCTGCCCTTCGACGAGGCGTATCCAGTCGGGGATCTCGCAGATGCGCTCCATCTCGGCCCGGGAAATTCCG
Source organism: Planctomycetota bacterium (assembly GCA_016936955.1). GTDB lineage: Bacteria > Planctomycetota > SZUA-567 > SZUA-567 > SZUA-567 > JAFGWW01. The sequence continues at coordinate 2,405 of JAFGWW010000449.1, forward strand.
GGGGCAACTGCGATGGCGAACTCGAGGTCGCAGAAATCGTTGAGCCGCCGAGCAGACTCCACCAATGGTGGGAGGAGTTTTTCCAACTCACGCTTGCGGCTGCCGGGGAAGATGGAGACGAGGCGATTACAGCTCGCCACAGACAGCTGAGTAAGCATGGCTTCTTTGCTGAGGTCGTATGGCAACGTCTCCATTGTAGGGTTGCCCACATACTCGGCGTTAACGCCGCGCTCTTCGAAATATTTTTCTTCGAAGGGAAAGATGCAGAGAAGTTTGTCGACGCTGTTGCGAATTTTCTCGACCCGGCTCTCGTTCCACGCCCATACCTTCGGGGCGATATAGTATATGACCGGAACGTCGGGGGCTTTCTTCTTCAGCGCCCTCGCAAGACGAAGATGGAAGCCAGGATAATCAACCAGCACCACCGCGTCCGGCTTGGTGTCGGCCACGTAGTCGACGGCAGTATCCATGGCGCGTTTGAAAAATGGGAGATGGCGCACCACCTCGGCAAAGCCCATAACCGAGCGGCCGGTGGTGTCGATGATGGTCTCGACCCCAGCGGCGCGGACGATGTCGCCACCCATGCCGGTAAAGCTTACACTTGCGGAGAGCTCGCTGGTTTTTGCGATAAGACGCGAGGCGTGCTGCTCGCCCGAAACCTCGCCTGTTGAGATATAGATCCGCTTTGTCATATCACCCCATTCTAGAGCCGATGGAAATTTTCGCGCCTCTGGCGTATTCCACACCGCTCATCTCGCGTTTGCCCGCAGGTTTTATCCGTCTCAGCCAGAGCGGGCCGTCCCCCGCCATGACGATTATGCCTTCCTTGCCGTCGGCGTGTATAACCGTTCCCGGCGCGGCTGACTTGTGCGGCATCTCCGCCTCTTCAACCTTGAGAACGACCACACGCACCGGAACGCCCCCGCAGTGCAGGAAAGAGTAAGCCAGCGGCCACGGATTAAAAGCACGGGTCATCCGTTCGATATGGTCGCGGGGCATTGACCAGTCGATAAGCCCGTCCTCTTTCTCCAGCTTCGGGGCGCGTGTGGCCATCTGCTCAGGCTGCGGCACGGGCTGCACCCATCCGGCATTGAACTCACCCACCACCTCGCGGACAAGCTCGGCACCTATCGGCGCAAGCTTATCGAGCACGCTCGCGGAGGTGTCGTCGGGGAGGATCTCGATTTCACGTATGCCGAGAACGTCACCGGCATCAAAGCGTTCGTTGAGTTTGAACACAGTCACGCCGGTTTTCTTCTCGCCGTTAAGGATCGCGTGCGGAACAGGTGCGGCCCCGCGGTATTTGGGAAGAACCGAAGCGTGGAGATTTATAAAACCGAACTTCGGGACTGCGAGCATGGCCTTGGGGATAAGCTGACCGTAAGCGACCACCACCGAAAGATCGGCGCCGCAATTTTTGAGAAGCTCCACTGGCTCGGAACCCTTGAGGTTATGGGGCTGATAAACGCTCAGGCCGAGCTCAACAGCCTTGTCCTTTACCGGGGTCGGGTGCATTTTACTACCGCGCCCGGCCGGACGGTCGGGGTTGGTGAAGACGGTGGCGATCTCGTGGCCGTCCTCGACCAACCGGACGAGGGTGGTAACCGCGAAATTGCCGCTGCCGCAAAAAACCAGACGCATTGATGAATCTCCGAAAAATCAAATCCCCGCATGGTGGAGCGGAGAAGGTGTCGAGTCGATGGCTATCAATAACATTTAATTCTACCGTTTCCGCAGGGAAGTTCCAACCTTATCCAGCACGGGAAGAAGTTTATGGAGGCCCGTGATAGCGGGGTGGATCTCCGGCGAATGGGAGCGGATCTCTATTCCGATGCGCTCCGATAGCATCTCCCCCAGCCCCTTTACCTCCCCTCCCTCGCCGCAAAGGTCGATGCCGTTGGCGTTAAGCTGGTCGAGTTGATCCGGCGTAAGCTCGGCAAGACTGACTTTTATCATCGCGGCAAGGCGCACCACCGAAGGCATAATTCCAAGAGCAAGCTCACCCGCATCAACCAGCGCGCCCGAAGCCGGACCGGTCTCGACCTTGCCCGCCCATGCCTGCCAGCCCCTGCACTCACCGCTCCACTCAAGGCCTGAGGCAAGGAGATTGCTTTTCAACT
>JAFGWW010000450.1 GCA_016936955.1 Planctomycetota bacterium
AATTTATACGAAAGCGGCAGGCGGACCTTGCCGACTTGTATCTCCGGCGGGAACCGGTCGGCCGTCAGCCCACTCACCGACTCCACCGCCACGTCCCCCTCGTTCATCATCAGCAGCCCGCGGTCTTCCTTCACCTTTTCATGATACCAGCGCTCGAGCGCCTTGCCGGTGTAGATATCTTTAGGGATGCGGGAATTGTAAAACTCGAAGAGAAGTTCCTCGTCCACCACAATGCCCCCGCGACGGCTCTTGTCCTCCATCTCCTCGAACTTACCGACCAGCTCGCGGTTGTGGTGGAAGAAAGCCATGCGCGTGCGGAACTCTCCGCGCACCAGCCCGAAGAGGATCATCAGCTCCCGCGATTTCTCCGGGTCGATTTTTCCATAATGTATGCGTCGCTTCTCGATTACCGGCAGCCCGTAAACCGTAACCGCCTCGAAGGCGCGGGCGATCAGCGATTTCGGATCCCAGTGCGGATCGCTGTAAGTGCGCTTGGCAATACTTCCGGCAAGCTTCTCCGCCCACTCCGGATTTATCTCACCTACGCAACGCCCGAAAAGCCTACTCGTCTCCACCAGCTCCGACGCCATGATCCATTTCGGCAGGCGTTTGAATAATCCAGAGCCAGGCCAGATATGAAAGCGCGTCTCCCGCGCGCCACGATATTCTTTCTTGTCGGTTACAATCCCCATGCGACTGAGGAGGCCGGCCAGCAGCGCCTTGTGCACCTGCTCGAAAGAAGCGGACTTGGTGTTGAGCTTGTATTTGAGCTTGCTCATCTCGCCTTCAAGCTGGGCGCGCACGTCGGCCCATTCACGCATGCGGCGGTAGGAGAGTAAATTCTGCTTGCACCATTTTCGTATCTGATTATTCGACGGCTGGCGTTCTGATTCGCGGGTGAAGACATGCCACAGGTTCAGCCACGAGGTAAAGTCCGACTTGTCGTCGAGGTAACGGCGATGAAGCTGGTCGGCCTGGTCTTTCTTGTCCATGGGGCGCTCGCGCGGATCCTGTATGCTGAGGCCCGCGACAATGATCAGAATATCCGAGAGAGCATTCTCTTTTGCCCCCTCCAAAAGCATACGCGCAAAACGCGGCTCGATCGGCATACGCGCCATCTGCGTCCCGGCGGGGGTAAGGTTTTTCCGTTCATCCAGCGCGTCGAGTTCGAAGAGCTCGTTATAACCGGTACGGATCATGGCGGGGGTGGGCGGTTCGATAAAGGGGAATTTTTCCACATCTCCAAGCCCCATGTATTTCATTTGCAGAATCACGCTCGCCAAAGAGGAGCGCATAATCTCGGGATCGGTGTAATCCTCGCGCCCACTGTAATCTTCCTCCGAATAGAGGCGGATGCAGATGCCCGGCTCCATTCGACCGCAACGCCCCATGCGCTGGTTGGCTGAAGCTTTCGAAACCCGCTCAACAAGCAACTGCTCAACCTGCGTGCGATGGGTGTAACGTTTGATGCGCGCGAGGCCGGTGTCGATTACATAGCGGATACCGGGAACTGTGAGGGAGGTTTCGGCCACGTTGGTGGAGAGGACTATGCGCCGGTTTTTGCCGCGTGAAAAAATCCGTTTCTGCTCCTCTGCGGTCAGGCGCCCGAAGAGGGGGAGAATCTCGCATCGCTTGAGGCGCTGCCGCGTGAGGTGGTCGGCCGTCTCTCTGATATCGCGCTCTCCGCTCAGGAAAACAAGGATGTCGCCCCGCTCATCTTCGGCCATGAGTTCGACAACAGCCCTCCCGACCAGCACCGGCATGTCCGGATCGTCGTCCTCGTCGGGCCTGTAACGCAGATCGACCGGATAGGTTCGCCCTTCCACAGAGACCACGGGCGCGTCGCCGAAATATTTCGAAAAGCGCTCCACGTCCAGCGTGGCGGAGGAGACGATGACCTTCAGGTCAGGCCTGCGCGGCAGGAGGCGTTTTACATAACCAAGCAGGAAGTCGATATTGAGGCTCCGCTCGTGAGCCTCGTCGATGATGATGGTATCGTAGGCGCAGAGGTCGCGGTCCTTGCGCGTTTCGGCGAGAAGGATGCCGTCGGTCATGAATTTGATATAGGTGGAATCCTTCACCTTTGCGTCGAAGCGGATCTGGTATCCCACCGTATCGCCAACCGACGTTTCGAGCTCGTCCGCCACGCGCCCGGCCACGCTGATGGCGGCGATGCGCCGGGGCTGGGTGCAGGCGATCATGCCGTCCGCCCCGCGCCCGAGGTCGAGGCATATTTTCGGTAGCTGGGTCGTCTTGCCCGAACCGGTCTCGCCCGCCACAATCAAGACCTGATTATTCTTGACCGCCTCCGCGATCGCGTCGCGCTTCTGCGTTACCGGCAGCTCTTCCGGATAAACCGGCTTCGGCAGGTTCTGCGCCCGTTCGCTCCGGCGGGCCATGGCTTCGCGCAGTTCTCCGGAAAACTTTTCGTACTCGACACCACCAGCCTTTCCCCTGTGAAGACGACGGAGTTTCTCGCGCAACCGTTGCCGATCGGTGAGCATGCAGAGGTCTATGTCTTTTGAGAAGCGTTGGCCTTCTGCGCCGCGCTCCCCGCTCTTGTCGCGTGCGGACATGGTTCGTTCCGGATAGTGGCAGAGGTACTAAATTTGAAGGGTGTATTATAAAGGCAAGTTTGGCCGCAACAAGGATTTTTGCGCTGATAATGGTGCGGGGTAATTTTACTTTATCTGCGAGTTGAATACTTCGCGGATTTCTCTGGCGATCTCTACCCGCTTGTAGGGCTTCTTGATAAACCCGCAAAGCCCGTCCGACATCAGGTGCTCAATGTCGGCGTTTTTGGTGAAGCCGGAGGCGACAAGCACTTTCGTGCCGGGTTTGATCCTGACAATTTCATGAAAAGCGTCGCGCCCGTTCATTACCGGCATGATCACATCCAGAATGACAAGGTCAATTTCGTCCTGCCGCTCCTTGAAGATCTCAACGCACTCCTTGCCATTTTTGGAAAGGATTACAGAATATCCGAGGCCTTCGAGAATATCCCGCGAGCATGAGCGCAGAAACTCTTCGTCATCGGCCAGCAATATCGTACCCGTGCCGCATAAATCCACATCAGAGTCGATCTCCGCTACCGACTCTCCAACCTCGGCCAGCGGGAAATAAAGCTCGAATGAGCTTCCTTCGCCCTCGCTGCTCCGAACCATTACCGCGCCGTCATGATCTTTCATGGTGCCGTAAACAGCCGCAAGCCCGAGCCCGGTCCCCTTGCCCACCTCCTTGGTGGTGAAGAAGGGCTCGAAGATCTGCTCCATTATTTTTTCATCGATACCGTGGCCGTTGTCCCGCACCTCGATCTTGATATACCTCCCGGGCTTGATATTGAAGACGCTGTTCATGCACGTCGCTGCATCAATCTCGACGTTAGCGGTTATTATGTCGAGCTGCCCGCCCTCGGGCATTGCATCGCGGGAATTGATGCAGAGATTGAGAACCGCGTTCTGGATCAACGTATAGTCGCCAAGGACAACACAATCCTCCGCTTCGTTGCGCACGGAAAGGCTGATTCTCCGGTCGATGCTGCGCTCCAGAATAGTGCAGGCGCTTTCGATGGCGGAATGAACATTGACCGGCGAGGGTTGGCTTTTCCCCTTGCGGGAGAAGGCCAGCAGTTTGTTGGTAAGATCGGCGGCCTGATTTGCAGTGTCGATTATATTCTTTACGTAATAAGCGATTTTTTCGTCGTCCGTCTTGAGGGCAGTCAACTCGGCATATCCGATCACACCGCCAAGCATGTTATTAAAATCGTGGGCGATCCCTCCGGCGAGCTGGCCGATGGAGTCCATCTTCTGGGAGTGGCGCAACTTCTCCTCCATGGCAAGGCGCTCGCTGATGTCATTGCATAATCCTACTATGTATCTCTTGCCGGTAGCCTCATCAATGAACCTTGATTTGGTGATGATAACATGCCGAATCTTTCCGTTTGCCTCGGAACAGACCTCCCTCTGGTGACTTCCTTTCTCAAGCGCAATCATGTCTGTCTCCGCGTACTCCTCTCCATTCTCCGGGAAGAGTTCAGAGTCGCGTTTACCGATAAGTTCCTCACGGGCTCTGCCGATAGCCTCGCAGGCAGCATCGTTCAGAACAACCCAACGATGATCCTCGTCCTTGACAAAGAAGATATCCTTCATTGCGTTGATAGCGGCATTAAGAAAAGCTTGGGCCGAATCTGCCTCTCGCCGGATATTCTTCAGCTCCGTCATATCGGTATGAACACCGATGGCACCTATGGCCTTGCCGTTCTCGTCGGCAAAGTGGCTCGCTCTCAGCAGGACTGGGACAAGCTTCCCGTCCGACCGACTCACCGCCATCTCGCCCGACCACTCACCTCCGCTCAAGACAGTCGCGAGCATCTCTTCCGCTCTCGCCGCATCGGTATAAAGTCCTGTCGGCCCACCCTTGGCGTTGAGCCCATCAACGTCGTACCCCGTCAGTTCGATAAAAGTCTGATTTAGGTAAAGAACCTTACCCTCGAGGTCACAGATGCCGATCGCATCATTGGCGTTTTCAATCGCATGCCTGATCCGGAGCAATTCGTCCTCAACGCGCTGGCGTTCCGTGATATCCCTGTCCATCCCCCTGAAACCACGAAAGACACCGTTCTCGTCATAATACGGCGCACCACTGCTCTCAAGAACCCTCTCGGTTCCGTCCTTATGTATATTTACATTTATTATGCCGTGGAAGGGTTGCGGGTTGCGGACCAATGTTTCATATTCGCGGCGCATTTTTTCCGCCTCTTCCGGATTCATGAGACTGAATGCTGACTTGCCGACAAGCTCTTCCGGTGCATACCCGAGAATATTCATGACCTTCGGGCTTGCATAAGTGTAAACTGCATCAGGCCTTTCGTCTGTTTCCCATATCCAGTCGGAAGAGGTTTCCACCAGCAACCTGAACCGCTCCTCGCTCTCCATCAGCCTGGCTTTGAACCTGTTCTCCTCCGTCACATCCCGCATAGCAAACATGAAATGGTTGTTAAAGATGAAACTGGAAAACTCGACCATGCGCTTCGATCCGTCTTTCAGCCTCACTTCATATGTGCGCTCCGGCCATTTCTCGCCAGTTGCTGCGTAAGACTCCAAATCCTGCCTGTAGTTTGCGGCAACCATCTCGCGGTAAGACTCATCGGGATAAGCAATGCCGAACCAGTCCCAGATGGAGCCAACCCCCTCAAGCTCATAGCCGAAAAGATTTACGCATTCACGATTGATAAAGGTGATCTTTTCGGTTACGTCGCAGATGGCAACCGCCACTGGAAGGCGGTCAAGAATATCGAAAATATTTCTGTGCTCTTTGGCCTTGATGATGGAGTATTTCTTCAGGAGCAGATAAAGGAGCAGCGCCGTCATTATTACATAGAAAGAGCCTTTGTAGGTTTGAAGATGGGAGAGATAATCCTGATTGCTTGCGATGAGCTCGACAAGACGGTCTGAATACCATATCCACACAAAGCCGACCACAGCATAAATGCCGGCGATGCTGGCGGGGGTCAAATATCTTGTACTGCTCTTCTTGATATCCAACATTTCTCCAGAGTTCACCCATGCGCCACAAATATTCTGCAACCCTGATGAATTACGAAATACCGGCCACCATCATGCTTTTCTATTTTCCCATGCAAGCAGGTCCCAGTCAAGCCACAAAAAAAGGGACGGGCCGTCATGGCCCGCCCCTTGTGCTAAAATAATCTCGCGCTCTAGTAGTTGCCGTCCGTGGTACCGGGCCAGTCGTCGGTGCGGAAGGGTACGGCGGGGAGCTTCTCCTTATTATAGAGATTGCACCCCTCGGGGTTCATGCTCCAGGCGTAACGCACCGCAACCGGAGCGGGAACCTTGGGGCTGGAGACGATAACCGTGTCTCCATCGATCTCGGCGTCAGCCCAGACAAATTTCTTGTCCGCGCCCGCAATGGCGAAGTGCTTGAGCTTACCACCCACCGCCTCGAGCCCACCGCCGATGTTGCCGAACTTGATATAAGCCTTGCCGTCGGCAATTTTCATGCTCTCGTAGGTCGGGCCGCTGTATACGATATCTTCACCGTAAGCAATTTTACGCGCCGCAAGGGAGAGGCGCAGGCCGACATCCTGCTTGTTCACGGGATGGATGCTACCCTCTTCACCGATATCGATAGCGAGGGCGAGGCCGCAGTTCTTCAGGCCATTTGCGGTTTTCGTCTGCGCATCGCGAAGTTCGGCCCAGTTGGATTCCTCCGGCTCGACCGGCGCGGCCTTGTAATTGGCGAGCTGCACGATCAGGAAGGGGAAGTCGCCCACGCCCCACTGTTTGCGCCAGTCGGTGATCATGGCGGAGAGGAGGGGGTAATACTGCTGGGCCCTGCTTGCATTGCTCTCGCCCTGATACCAGATCGCACCCTTGATCGGGAACTTGGTAATGCCGTGGATCATGCCGTTGTAAAGCCCGGCCGGAGAATGCGGGTGGTCGGGGCCCATGGGGGCGGAAAGGGGAGGCGTAAGGCTTACAAGCTTGGTCGCGATCTGCGACTTCCATGTCCCGGCAAGAGGGATGGTCTTTGTTGCATCGTCCTTGAGACTGATTTTTACATAATCATCCTGGCCGCCGAACCCGCCGCCGCCGAAGTTATCGAAAACCCTGACCGCAATCACGCTCTTGCCCGCCTTGATCTTATCGCCAGCGATCACGTATTCGCGCTTGTGCGTCCACCAGTC
>JAFGWW010000051.1 GCA_016936955.1 Planctomycetota bacterium
AGCCCGGTTAATCGGCTTCGGCGCAAGCAAGGAACAGGCTAAAACCGCCGCAATGAAAAAGGCTCTCGCCTCCCTCATAAAACAGGTTATCGAGGAAGACGAGTACGAGAAGAACAAGGACAAGATCGGCAAGCTTATCGAAAAAGCCGAGGAGTATATGCGCACGCCGGTAGAGTTCCAGACAGGCGGAGACGACAGCAAGCATTACACCGCCCTCGCGCTTACACCCCGCGCGGCAAAACTCGGCCGCGACCTTCATCTCGGCGGCATCGAAGTGAGCAAGCTTTACGACCTCGTGGGCCAGCCCTCGATCGGCATCTATATCCCGGAAAAAATCGACAACAAGGACATGGTCAAGGATAACGCCATCCGCCGCGCCCAGATGCGCCTTGAGAAAGCCCTGCGCGAAGCAGGCATGACCACGGTGGACGTGACCGACGTGCCCAAGGAGAAGCAGCGCGAAATCTGCGACATCCTCATCACCGGCACCAGCCAGGCCACCCAGCGCTGGAACAAGCCCCTCCCGGGCGGCACCCAGCCGGTATACGTTTACAATACCGAACTCGCGCTCAACATCCAGCTCAGCCCCACCAAGCGCGTGATCTTCAACGAGATCTTCAGCCAGAACCCGCAGGGCATGGAGGAGATCAAGAAGTTCGGCAAGTTCGACAGCGACGAGGCGGCAAAGTTCTCGATCGAGGCGAACGTGGAGAAGCACCTCCAGACAATCACCAAGAGCATAATTGACGAGTGGGTAAAACTCAGCGGCGATATCGACTACTGGGTAGGCATCAGCGGCCTCAAGGGCGGCATGGACGTCCTCAACGCCAAGAAGGAACTCAAGGAGATCAAGGGCGTAACCAAAACCGTTCCGCGTTACTACAAGGACGGAACCCAGTACGTTGGCCTTGTCTATCCCGACACAGCAGACAAGCTTATCGAGACCATGATCTCCACCAACAAATACACCCTCGTGGATCAGCGCGGAGCCATGCTTGTGTTCAAGGTTGTGGAGTAAGTAACTACGGACCGGAATCAGAAATGAGGAAGGAAAGCCCGATGCCGGGATTTACCGATCTGAAAAGAATATCTATCGCCATCGCCCTTGTTTTCTGCGCATGCCTTGGTGCAAGCGCACAGGACGGCGGCGGCCTTAAAATCGCGTTTGTCGTTGACGGCAAGGTCGGCGGCGACGACATCGCCGCCACTGAAAACAAAATGGCGGCGGCAAGGCTCGAAGGCTTTCTCGACAAAAGCCTGAAAGAAGCTTTCGGCATCGAGAACTTCGACCAGCAAGCCCTGGCCAAAGCGAAGGAAGACAAGGAAGCGTGGGCTGTCGTCACCGGGGGCAACCTGGAATCCGTCCAGAAAATCCTCAAGGACAGCAAACTCGATATTCTGGTGCGCGCATACTTCCGCACCGCCCCTGCCTATAAAACTACCGACGCCGACGGCAACGATATCTTCGCCGCCACTGCCACGGTAATGGTAGAGGTCATCAGCATCGGCAGCGGAGAAAAAGGCGCTTTTGTCTGGAGTCCGCCCATGGGCGCTCTCGAGACCGGCGCATCCGAGGTCAAGCACAAGGCACAGAAGGGCGCAGACGCTTTCGCGGCGGGAATGGCTGCCCTCGACTACGCCGCCGCGCAGGTTGTCGAAAAGCTCAAGGCCGACGAGAACGCCCTCGTCCTTTTCGGCAAGGCAAAGAAGAAGGAAGAGCAGGCAGACCCGCTCCATGTAATCTTCCTTATCGAAGGCCGCATACGCGGTAGTGACGTAAGCCAGACCGAGCAGCGCGTCGGCGCCATGCGTCTTGAAGCCACGCTCAGCGAAAAACTCAGGGAGGCCATCGGCATCAAGAATTTCGACGAGAGTATTCTCGAAAAAGCGAAACAGGACAAGGAGCAGTATGCTGTCCTCGTGGGCGGCGAGGTGGAGGACGTGCAGAAAATACTTGAGTCGATGAAGATCGACGCCGCAGTCCGGGTATTTTTCCGCACCGCCCCTGCCTACCGCAAGCGTGACGATATCGGCAACAGCATTTATTCCGGAACCGCCTCCATGACCGCCCAGATTATCCTCAACCGCTCGGGCGAGAAGGGGGAGGTAATTCTCAGCCCCACCATGGGCACGGCCGAGCATCCGGCGCGGCGCGCGCTTGACTCTTTCGACGCCGGCATGTCCGCCCTCGATTACGCGTCGGACAAAATGCTCGAGCAGCTCATGGTCAGCCCCAGCCTCAAAAAGCTTAAAAGCAGGACCGAGACTCCCGGCGAAAGCGACGCAGGTTCCAAGACGGGAAAGAAGGCACTATTCGTCATGACCGGAAGTATGACCGGGGAGGATATAAACCCGGTGGAGCAGCGGGTCGGGGCAATGACGCTTGAGACCATGCTCGACAGAAAACTGCGCGCGGTGCTCGGCCTGAAAAACTTCGATGAGCAGACCCTTGCCAAGGTGAGGGGCAATGCCGAGGAGTGGGCGGTATTGCTGGGTGAGGACGTGGAAGCGGTACAGAAGGTTCTGGCCAATCATAACGTTGACAGCATTATCAAGGTAGACTATTCCACCGCCCCCACTTTTTTCAAGAAAGACAAGGACGGCAACGCAATCTACAGCGCAACGGCCAAGGTGAAGGCGGTCGTTGTGGGGCGAAAGTCCAGACAGAAAGAGGTAGAACTCTCCTCCCCCGAGATGGGAACCGACAAGCATAAGGCTAAAGCCGCCCTCGACAGCTACGACGCAGGTATGGCCGCCCTCGACTACGCAACCGACCGCATGGTGGAACAGTTTGAGGTCAACCGCGGCGCGATTTCATTAATGGACGGAAAACCGGCGACGGCTCAGCCGGCGGTCGAAAACAAAGACGCCACGCCGTCAAAACCCACGGTGGCGGTTCTCTGGATCAAGCCAGAGTTCAGCTACTGGAGCATCCCCCGCTCCAGCCAGCCCGGCCTCAACCGCAAGAAGCGCGCAAAGATGAAGGCTTTTGTCGATCACGTCAAGAGCACCGGCTCGATTGGCGCAGAGGTCGCCCACTTTCTCGTGCAGGGAATCGTCGCGAGCGGCGCGCTACTGCCGCTTGAGAGTTCGGAAAAGAATCAGGAAGACATGGCATCCATACAGAACAAGCTGCTCGAATACCGCATGGCCGGATGGATCGAGGAAAAGCTCCCCTTCAGCGATCCTGTGGAGGCAACCCGCCAGCTCAAGGCCGATTACGTAGTTACGGCAAAGATCACCAAAATATACGAGAACACCACCAGCAAGTCAGCCCTCTTCGCCAGCAGCGGTTCCCAGACCGGGTTTGCGGAGGTGGAACTGGTCATCACCTCGGCCGCATCGGGTAAATCGAAGATCTACAAAAGCAAGGGCAGCTTCTCCAAAACCGGCTACGGGACCTTCATGTCCTTCACGCCGGAAAACATGGCAATGGACAAGATGATGATCGGCGGAGCCATCAAGGAAGCCCTCTATAACGCCGCAACCCAGATAAAAATCGACTGAGAGCCAATCCCCCGCAGATGCTCCTCAACGACAACGGTTTAATAGAATAAACCACAGCCGGGTACATTTCTTTACACTTCCCGCGATTTACACTGAAAATCCCGCCCATTTTTTTACCTGACCGGATATTTCTCCCGTTTTTCCTTTGACATATAACGCATTTCCTAGAAGATATATTGGTCGGATTTGTTTCAATAAGTTACCATATTATTAATGTACTGATTTAGTATTCAGGGATGAATAAAAGGGGATTTGAAATGAAGAAGTTTATTTTTACTGTTTGTTGTGCAGCGGTAATTACATTTACTGCCAGCAACATGTTCGCCAGTGAATCTTATTACGAAGAGCATGGCCTTGTCGGCAACGTACAGGAGCAGCCCGGCGCACCGGTAGCCAACACCCAGCGCCCGGCCTTCAACGCCGCCAATATCGGTCTTGATGTGATCCGCCCCGGACTCTTCGGCGTCATCAACCTCGGCGGCAAGGCTGTCCAGAATGACGGCCCTGGCGGTACCGCTGCAGCCGCGACCCAGACCCAGAGCGGCATTCCCATGAACAGCATGATCCGCTGGGAACACAGCAGCTACAAGGACGTTGAAGCGGACAGCGACCGCGTGGGCATTACCCTTCGTGGCGCCTATAACCTCGATTACTTCAGCCTCAACGTGGCCCTCCCGATTGAGCGCGTTGTCTTCGACGACGAGTTCAGCGACTTCAGCTACACCCGCGCGGGTCTCGTCCTGACCCCCCGCTTCAACCTCCTCAAGCAGGAAGAGAAGGGCGTGGACCTCAGCTTCGGTGTCAATGCGTTCTACATGCACACCTGGTTCGACCAGAGCGACGCCTACAACAGAATCATCACCACCGACCAGACAGCTGAAACCACTTCAGAGCACGTCGGTATCGGTCCCATCATCACCTTGGTCAAGGACTTCGACAAGTTCACCCTCGGTCTCGGTGCCATCTGGCAGCGCGGCATGAACATTGGTGGCGACGAGGAATTCTTTGACGACAGCGGCAATGAGCGTCAGGCTGATCTCGACGTCGTCAAGGTTGGCATGAACATCGGCGTACCGATCGGCGACAACTGGCTCGTCAACGGCACCGCCAGCTACAACAAGACCCTCGACAACCACCCCGACCTCGACGAAGACTGGGTCACAGTCGGTATCGGCGCGACCTACGTCCTCACCGACAAGTGGACCATCGACACCATGTTCGATACCGACCTCGGTGCGGACGACCTCGACAGCCGTTACCAGTTCAGCCTCGGCGCGGTCTGGTCCTTCTAGAACCGCTCCGATAGCCACACAATCATGAAAGCCCTGCGTCTTCCGACGCAGGGCTTTTTTCACTTCAATACGCCATTATTTAGTACAACCAATGCACTGTCAATGGCAGCTATACCGGCAACCGCCCTCCCCCAGCGCCTTCTCGCATCGACACATCAGGTACAGGCAAAAGTGATTTCCGCTTAATTAGCCTGAACTATTCTGGATATCACTGAGATGTTACAGACAAGGACACGGCTCCCCCTTGCATCGCAATTACGGGGAAGCATTATCGTGCTAACTTCTCGACCCTGTTTTGATCAGGAAGAAAGCTGGATCTCAAAATGCTCAGAACCGGCTGGTTGATCGCAGGCCATCGGCAACTTCGGGGATAATTCCCTTGCTTACGTAAATAGGCCTGACTATTTCGCGGAGCGCCGGAAGCTTGCGGCTGAAGAGAATGGCGCCGCAGATGCAGATACATCCACCAGCCGTAATCGTCCAGGTAGGACCGATATATCTGGCCACCAAACCGGCAATAAGATTGCCCAGGGGAACCATTCCCATGAACGAGAGGGCGTAAAGACTCATCACACGCCCGCGCTTGTCCTCATCCACTATGGTCTGCAGCACGGTATTGCCCGAAGCCATGAGCAGCATCTGCCCAAGGCCGAGCAGAGGGGTTACCATGAGCGAGAGGGTAAATGACCGGCTCTGGGAAAATGCGACCAGAGCGCATCCGAACAGCAACGGAGCAAGCGCGATTATTCTCCCAAGGCCAAGAACGCTCGGACGGCTGGCGAGATATATCCCTCCCCCCAACGCCCCTAGGCCAACCCCCGACACAAACAGGCCGTACCCCTTGGGACCGCAGTCCAGAACATGCCCCGCAAAAACCGGCAGCAGTGAAGCGTAAGGAATGCCGCTGATACTGACCAGCGACATGATCAGGATAATGGCGCAGATGGGCGGGAATTTGAAGGTGTAACGGAAACCTTCCGCGAGATGATGATACATGCGCCGCTGGGAGGCGGCAACTTCGCGCGATTTGATGCGCATCATGAGAAGCGAGATTATTACCGCAAGAAAACTGAGCCCGTTGACCAGAAAACAAATTCCCGGGCCTGAGATTGCCGCCAGCATGCCGCCGAAGGCAGGCCCCAGCAAACGCCCCACATTTACCATCGAGCTATTCAGGGCGATTGCGTTGCCCATGTCTTCCGGGTCATCCACCATCTCCGAGATGAAAGCCTGCCGCATGGGAATGTCGAAAGCATTTATCGCCCCGAGGCAGACCGAGAGGGCGATTACCTGCCAGATCTCCACCGCCCCGCTGAACGCCAGCCCCGCAAGCGTGAAGGCCTGCAACATGGCCAGTATCTGGGTTATGATTATTACGCGGTGCCGGTTGCAGCGATCGGCCAGGCCTCCGGCCAGAGGGGTGAGGACAAGGGCGGGAATCTGCCCGGAAAAACCGACCACGCCCAGCCAGAAGGAGGCGATGCGCAAATCGTCATACATGGTGCCGACCAGCCAGAGAAGCGCCGTTCGCTGCATCCACGTGCCGATCATGGAAACACTGCGACCCCAGAAAAAGAGGCGGTAGTTCCTCGATTTAAGGGCACGGGCGAGATTCGACCACCGCGATCGCTTTTCGGGTTGGTTGTCAGTCGTTGTTATTCTTCAATCCTTTTCGTTACCAAGTATTCTTGCCGGTAAGGCATAACAGGATGCGGACGCACCGGGAATGCCCATCGATTACAGCGGTAGCTTCTTGTATTTGCCGCGCCGGTGCTCCAGACGGTCGCTCTGCCCCGCGCGCAGCACCTGCTCCTCATAAGCCTGGAAATTGCCGTCAAACCAGCTGACCGTGCCGTTGCCTTCAAAGATCAGAAGGTGCGTGCAGATGCGATCGAGGAAAAAGCGGTCGTGGCTGATAATCATCGCGCAGGCGGGAAACGCCGAGAGAGCCGATTCCAGCACGCACATGGTATTGATGTCGAGGTCGTTGGTCGGTTCGTCCAGCAGCAACAGGTTGCCACCGGTACGGAGGAGCTTGGCCAGATGGACGCGGTTGCGCTCTCCGCCGGAGAGCTCGCCGACTTTTTTCTGCTGCTGACCACCGCGGAAGTTGAAGCGGGTTACGTATGCGCGGGAGTTGACGCGCTGGTTGTCCAGCAGGATCTCGTCCTTGCCGCCGGAGATTTCTTCAAATATGGTGTTCGTATCGACCAGTGCGTCGCGGTGCTGGTCAACATAAGAAAGCGAGACCGTGGGGCCGAGGTCTACGACTCCGGCATCTGGGGTCTCCTCGCCGACGATCATGCGGAACAGGGTGGTCTTGCCGCGCCGTTGGGGCCGATCACACCGACAATCGCGCCGCGCGGAAGGGTGAAGGAGACATCCTTCAGCAGCGTCATGCCGTCGTACCCCTTCCCTACGCCCTTGAATTCCAGCACTCTGTCACCAAGATGCGGGCCGGGCGGGATCTGGATCACCACATCGCTGCGGGAGGCCTGAAAGCTTTGCGCGGAGAGTTCTTCATAACGCGTGATGCGGTCGCGGCTCTTCTTCAGGCGCCCTTTGGGGTTGGTGTGGATCCAGTCAAGCTCCTGCTTCAGAATGCGCTGGCGCTCGGATTCCTTTTTCTCCATGATGCGCAGACGCTCGGCTTTCTGCTCCAGCCATGATGCGTAGTTTCCTTCGTATGGAATGCCGCGCGCATTTTCTAGCTCCAGAATCCACTTGGTGATATTGTCGAGAAAGTAGCGGTCGTGGGTGACGATGATGACCGTGCCGGGGTAGTCGCGCAGGGTCTGTTCGAGCCACGCCACGGTTTCGGCGTCAAGGTGGTTGGTCGGTTCGTCCAGC
>JAFGWW010000451.1 GCA_016936955.1 Planctomycetota bacterium
GCTGGTTGCTTGAGAGGGTGGTGGCTCCGGTTTCTTCCTGATATTCCCTGCCCAGCGAGAAGCCGAGGACGGAGAAGACGACAACCGCCGCCGCCGCAACCGCCATCTGCCACCAGTCCGAACGGAGCGGGATTATTTTCGCCGAATCCCGAGCACCGCTCGCGAGGCTGCGCAGCTCGGCCACCTCTTCGATAAGGGCTGGATTATTCAGCATGGCGAGTTCGACCAGTTCGACCTCCTCCTCGCTCGCCATACCGTCAAGGTATGAGGCAAGAAGCATGGGGTCGAGCTCCTCCGCGCTGTCCGCGCGCTGTGCGCTTTCGCTGAAGCGCCGCCACAGGTCCTTTTCCGTATTGAATTCGTGCTTGTCCATCGCTCTTTCCAGTAACACGATCTCGACTCTCTCGTGTTTCATCTTATTATACATAACCAAAAAATCAAACATACCCGCCAAAATCGGAAAATGTTTGCTAATCTTTTACTCCGTAATGCTTTCGTAACTTCTCCAAAGCCTTGTGTTTTGCGCTTCTCACGCTTTGGGCCTCGATGCCCAGGTTTTCGGCTATTTCGGCGATATCCATCTCTTTTTCGTAAAGCATGGTCATTATCAGCTTCTGGCGCGTAGAAAGAAGCCCTTCCGGAAATTCCGGTTTGGATTCCTCCTCCGCAGTCTCGTCCATAGTTCCTTCATGCAGATCCGGCTCGTAGGAGACTGTGGGGATCTGCTTTTTTCTGAATCTGGAGAGAACCGTGCTGCGCGTCACGATTGTAAGCCAGGTGCTGAGGGAGGCCCTGCCGGGATCGAAGGTTTTAAGAAGATTGGAGTCGTTCTTGAAGATGCGGACAAATACATCCTGCACCAGATCGTCCAGATCCTGCCCCGGAATGGAGGTATTCTGGCTCCCGGTCAGCTTGGCCGCGGCGGCATAGATTATACGCTTGTTGGCTTCGACAAACTGGTTTCTGGCCTCGTCGTCGCCGGTTACGCATTTATTCAAGAATTCATCCACATGGAGCCCCGGATTGTGTGTTGAGATAATTTCAAAGAGATATTAGCCATAACAACGCATTACTGTAAAGGTTATTCCGGTATTCTTTCTCTGTTTCTGCTTTTTTGTCATGTCCATGAATGCTGATGTACATTATTTATGGGGCAATGTAAATTTATATTTTAAATGATTGTTTGAAATAATTCCGATTGGCGGGGATGCTCCATGGTGGGATCGAGTATAATTTATTGTAGGGGGAGATAAAGAAAAGGAGACCTACCATGAGTTACAGAGACTTGATCATGATTGGCGGAGCCCTGTCTCTCTTCTGCGCGGGCATGTTTGCCGGCCCCCCGCTTCTGCGCACAAGCGCCGGCGTGCCGGAGGTGGAGGCAACAAAGGTTGCCAGTGCTGACCGAGCGGAGCTTGAGAATCTGAAAACAGGCCTGGTCGAGGTCGACGCGCGCGAGAAGGAAGCGGCCCTCAGGGCGCAGGATCAGCAGCGCATCCGCGAACTTGAAGAACATATAGTCGCAATCCGGCAGGAGCTTGCGTCCAGAGATAACGCCCGTATCGAGAGCGTGGAGAAAAAGACCGAGGAGCTTGGCAACCAGCTTGTGGAGAACGGCAAGGCCGACGAAAAGCGCTGGGACCAGGCAATGAAAGCTATCGTGGAGGTGAAGGAGAGCAACGAAGAGGCGTCAAATTCCATAAAGCGCGCAATTGTCACCCTCGCCAAGTCCGTGAACGACCAGCAGGAAGCGATCAGTGACCAGCAGGCCGAGATCGAGAAAACTCTGGAAAGCCAGAAGAAAGAGATGAAAAAGGAAATTGAGAGGGTTGCGGCAGAGGCGGCTGAGAATAAGGATGATGAGATCAGCCTCGGCACCGTGACAAATACCAGTACAGTTCTTGTTACACGCAACGACGTGCCCCAGACCAAGTCGGTATATGTGTATGTGGACCGCACGCCGCCCCCGCGCAGGATAGAGGTCAGGTCCATCGCCCCGTCTTACAGGCACAGGTGGGTATCGGGGTACTGGAGGTGGAACGGGGGTAGCTTTTCATGGGTAAGCGGGTACTGGACCCTCCCGCCCAGCACGGGCAGCGTCTGGATCTCCCCGACCTATGTCAAAGTAATCCGTGGATCAAAACCTTATTATAGGTGTTCGCCCGGTTACTGGACAGGTGGCAGTTCGCGCAAGCACAGGCGCTGAGGAATGGTTGCAGCCCTATATATAATAAAGACGCCTGCTACGCGGGAGAGGACGTAATTACCGTCTCTCCCGCTTTTCTTTCATTAAATTATTCTTTTTCCAGCCGGTTGTTTGCGGGGTCATGGTTCCGATAAATCCCCCCACAATTTCGCCCGCGCCTTCTTATCGGGCGTGTATTTTGGACGGTTTTTACGGAGGAAGTTGAACACTTTTGCTCGGAAATTTTGCTAAGTTTATATTAAATAAGGATTAATAAAATCCTTTTCCCCGTTGAAAAGGAAGCCGGCTTTGTATATAATCGCGCTAATGTTGTTTAGTGTCAACGGGAGCACCGCACTGGTGAGCCCGATATTGTTTAGGTCCAGACCCGGTTACAGGTGGGGAGAGGTAATGCCTGTTTTCGGGAAGGGAAAAGGGAAAAACAAGACAGATTGCCTTTGTTGGAACAGCTGTGGACTGTTCGGCTTTGGCTTTTCAGGGGGGTAATTAATGCATTTCGAGTTTGACAGATCTCTGGTAAGGACTCTGATTGCCGTCGTGTTTACGGCATGCCTTTCCATTTCTGCCATCGCCGGCGAGGAGAGCGCGGCAGCGCCCGGGCCGGTGGTGAAGAAGATTGATGTGCGCGGTTGCCTTACGCTGAAGC
>JAFGWW010000452.1 GCA_016936955.1 Planctomycetota bacterium
TGGTGGAGCTGAAGCTCGGGGAATCAGCCGACGACGGCAGCCAGAACAAGACAACCATGGTCGACGGTAAGGAAACGACCATGGGGATGTCGGCCAGCAAAAAGGCTTTCTATCCCGCCCACGAGGCGCTCTGCGACCTGACGGGCGCGTATATTCCGCCAAAAATGGCTGACTGGACAAGGTGGTGGAAAAACCACAAAGACACCTTTGTATTTCCTTTCAAATACGATTTCAAAAACACCGAGAAAGGCGATCAGGCTGTGGAAGATGCAAGTGCAAAAGACGACAGTCCTGAAGCCGACATACCGGCGGAGGAGGAGACAACAACCACTCCGCCAGAGAAAGAGAAAAAATGAAGAACAATGAAGACCTATCCAGACTGATTCTGGAAGAGATGAAAAAACCGACCTATTCCCCGAGCCGCACCAAGGAGCTCGCCCGCAGTCTGGGAATTCCCAAAAACGATTACCCGGCTTTCCGCGATTTCCTGAAGTCGATGGGCGGAAGAAAACTCATCACCCGCGGCAAAGGCAACCGCTGGGCCTTGCCCGGCAACGAACAGCGCATCACGGGTCGCATATCAATAACCCGCTCCGGCTCCGGCTTCCTCATCCCCGACGACACCACCATCGACGACATCTTCATCCCCGAAGAACAGATCGGCGCGGCCCTCAACGGCGACCACGTCGCGGTGGTGATGGAGAAGGAACGGGGAACCAGCCTGCGCCATTACGGCAGGGTGGTTGAAGTTATCGAACGCGGCAGCCCGCGCATCGTCGCGTTCATCACCAAAGACGGCAAGGCCCGTCCGGAAGACCCGAAAAATCCGTACGATTACGAGGTCATAACCGAAGGCGAGGAGAAAGAACTCCCCTACGACCACAAGGTTATTCTCGAGATAACCTGCTGGCCGGGAGAAGGGGGAGAGCCTGCGGGCAAGGTGCTCGATATTCTCGGCCCCTCCGGAGAACCCTCCACCGAGATCGCCGCCATCCTCGCCAACTTCGAGGCCCCCGGCCCCTTCCCCGACGAGGTCAAGGAGGAGGTGCGCAACCTCGTCCGCAAGCTGACCGATGAGGAGATGGCCGAGCGCATGGACCTGCGCGACCTCATCACCTGCACCATCGACCCCAAGACGGCGCGCGACTTCGACGACGCCCTCTCCTATCAGGTAAAGGAAGACGGCACCCTCGTGGTAGGCGTCCACATCGCCGACGTCTCCCACTTCGTCCGCCCCGGCACGGAGCTGGACAAGGAATCGCGGGAACGCTCCACCAGCATCTACCTCCCCGGCCGCGTTATCCCCATGCTTCCGGAGGAACTCTCCAACGACCTCTGCAGCCTCCGCCCCGGCGAGGACCACCTGACCAAAACGGTCTTTATCCATTACTCCCCCGAGGGCGAACGGATAAAATACGAGATCCACCGCAGTATCATCAACAGCAAACGCCGCTTCACCTACGAGGAGGTTTACGCCCTCATCACCCAGAAAGAGGCGGCCGACAACTTTGAGGAGAAAGACATCCTCGCTGCGGTTGAAGGACTCCACTCCCTCGCCATGAAACTGCGCAAGCGGCGGCTCGACAACGGATCGATCGAACTCAACATGCCAGAGTTCCAGGTACTGATGGACGAGAACGACCTGGCCGTCGACATTGCCCTGATCGAGCACGACTCGTCCCACCAGCTTGTCGAGGAATTCATGCTGGCCGCGAACGTCGCCCTCGCCGAATGGTGCAAGAACAACGGCATGCCGGTGCTCTACCGCGCCCACGAACATCCTTCCGAGGAGAACGTGGGAGAGCTTGCCGAGTTCCTCAACGCCAGCGGCTACCCCTTCAAGCCCCCGCTCAACCGCAAGCGCCTTAACGGGGTGATTGAAAAATGCAAAGGCAAGCCGGAGGAACACTCCATCAACCTCGCCATTCTGAAAAGCTTCATGCGCGCCATATATTCGGAAGACCCGGACATCGGCCACTTCGCCCTCAACTTCCCCAACTATATGCACTTCACCTCGCCCATCAGAAGGTATCCCGACCTGCACCTGCACCAGATGATGGATGCGGTCTTCAGCCGCGGGGCGGACAAACTTCCGAAAAAACTCCACAAGCTGCCGAAAGAAGGCGGCGCGGAAATCGTAAAACTCGGCGGGCATACCTCATCAATGGAACGCCGCGCCATGAAAATTGAAGAGGCGGTCAAGGATTTCCGCAGGCTGGAGCTTCTCTCCAAGCAGGAGCAGCGCGAGTTCCGCGCCATCGTCACGGGAGTCCGCAAATTCGGGATTTTCGTGGAGATCGAGAATTACTTTGTGGAAGGCATGATCCCGCGCTGGATGCTTGAGAAGAAAGGCTTCAGCACCCGCGAGGAAATCCCGTCGCAGATGAAGAAGGATCACCGCCGCCACCCGAGCCACCAGAAACCCGGCTTCCATCTCGGACAGGAGGTAAAGGTAAAGATAACCTCAATCGACCTCAAGGCGCGGCTCTGCGAGATGGAGTTTATCGGGACGCTGTAGGGCAAAGACAAATTCATTCACAAAACAAACGAGAGCGGCTAGTAACCGCTCTCGCGTGCGTTTCGGTCGTCCTCACGCTTCATGCGCCAGAGTTCGTCCTGCTTCTTTTTACGCTCTCCCCACACGCCGCCGTAAAACGCAACCACCGGATAAATACAGAGAGCGAAGACCATGAAATAATACCATCCCCACTCCATCTTTGGGGAGGACTGCGCTTTACCAAGCTTTATCATGGCGTAGAGGACGGGGGCACAAATAACGAGAGCGCTTGAAAAACCGGCCCACTCCCCGGAGATCGACCGCCTGTTCTCCGCAACCACCTTCGGGACGAAAAAGAATATACAGAAAAAATACAGGGAGATGAGGACTAGCCCGGCGTGCATGATCCACCGACCGCTCTCCGAGTAGAAAGCGTGCGTTCCCGTCCCGGCCATGACAACAAAGATCATAACGCCGACTGCAATCAACGCTGCCTCGAATATATAGCAGACAAAGGCAGCGAGGAGGAATCTCAGAAATTTTCCCGGCATATCGTCACCGCATAAAAAAATCCCCTCCCGTAAATGGGAGGGGATTCGAATTTGTAAAGCTCTAGCCCACAGTGCAGCCGCTGGCGAAGTCGGGCTTGTCGGTGGTGATAAGGGTCAGGTCGCCGGTGGCTTCGTCGCGGGCGGCGAGAAGCATGCCTTCGGAAACCTCACCGCGCAGCTTGCGGGGCTCAAGGTTGTCCACGATTACGATGCGCTTGCCGACCAGGCTCTCAGGCTCGTACCACGCCTTTACCCCGGCGCAGATCTGCTTGGTGCGGTCGCCCACCTTGAGCTGCAGGCGCAGAAGTTTGTCGGCGTTGGGATGGTTCTCGGCCTGGGTAACCTCGGCGATGCGCAGGTCGATCTTGCAGAAATCGTCGTAGGTGCAGAATTTCACGCCTTCGGGAGCGGCTTCCTCCTGCGGCTTGGTTTCGGTATTTTCCGGTGTCGGTGCTGCTTCGTTCTCGCTCATCAAAATGCTCCTGAATAAATGGTCTAGTTAATCCACAGAGTTTAATCGACCCGGCGGCCAAGGTCAAGCCCCGCCTTTTTCGGGATAAGCTGCCTTTCGCGCGGAAGGCCTTTGGGGTATAATCACAAAGCGGAGGAAACATGGGGAAGAGACTGCTCGCGGTTCACATCACCGAAGCCTTCAACGGCGGGATCATCACCCATCTCGAATGGGCGGCGCGCTCCCTGCCCGCGCGCGGCATCGACCTGCACTGCATCGTCAGCACCAACCGCTCGTGCACGGCCGAAGAACGGGCGGAGCAGCTCGCAAATCTCGGCGCGAGAGTAAGCATAGCCGACATGGTGCGCTCCCCCTCCCCGCTCCGCGACATTAAAGCATATGGCGAAATAAAAAAACTCCTCGCCCACATCGCGCCCGATATCGTCCATACCCACTCGGCAAAGGCAGGCTTCCTCGGCAGACGCGCGGCTTATGAACTTGGCCTGAAATGCGTCCACACGCCCCACGTATTCCCCTTCGAGTGGGCGAAGGGAATAAA
>JAFGWW010000052.1 GCA_016936955.1 Planctomycetota bacterium
GAAGCTGTCGCCCGCGCCGGTGGGGTCCTTGACCTCCTTGAGGGGATAGGCCGGGAAGGGGAAGATGCCTTCCTTGGTGGCGAGGATGCCGCCGTGCTCACCCTTCTTGAGAACCGCGAACTTCGGGCCCATGGCGAGGATTTTGTCGGAGGCGCGGACAAGGTTGCTGTCGCCGGTGAGGAGCTTGACTTCGGAATCGTTGATGATTATGCCGTCGCAACGCTTGAAAACCTCGCCGAGCTTGTCGCGCATGTTTTCGATATAGAATTCGATGGTGTCGCAGACCACGAAAGGCTTGCCTTCAAGCTGGTCCATGACCTTGAGCTGCAACTCCGGCGCGGCGCAGGCGAGGAAGACGAAAGGCGTATCTTTATAGTTGTCTGGCAGGACGGGGTTGAACTGCTCAAGCACGCCGAACTGGAGGTCGTCGGTGGTGCGGTCGTTCGTGTTTTCGGCGTAAGTCCCGGCCCAGCGGAAGGTCTTGCCGCCCTTCATGACTTCAAGTCCGTCAAGGTCGATTTCCCGCGATTTCAGCAGGTCGATGTGCTTCTGCTCGAAGTCTTCGCCCACGATGCCGACAACCTGCACCTTGGTCATGAAACTGGCGGAATAGGAAAAATAGGTGCAGCTTCCGCCAAGGACGTCGGCGTGTTCCTTGCCGTCGGGGGTGCGGATGGTGTCGATTGCGATTGAGCCTACTACAAGAAGGGGCATTTTGAGTTCTCCTCGGTTATTTGTCAGTAATTATCTATTCTACTTTCATTTCGAGGTTATTATTATTCTTCTCATCCGCCTAAAGTCCATAAAATAATTGGAAAACGCGGTGCGTAGTATATAATCATGGGCTGAATTTTACACGCGGCCGGATCTTTCCGGGCGGGATAGCATTCTGTATATGGAGCATCGATCATGAGTGACAGCGAAAACAAGACCATAGATTTTATCCGCGAGATTATAAACGAGCACAACAAATCCGGCCGTTTCGACGGCAAGGTGCAGACCCGTTTCCCGCCGGAACCCAACGGCTACCTCCATATCGGCCACGCCAAGGCCGTTCTTCTCAACTACGGCCTCGCCGAGGACTATAACGGCAAGTTCAACCTCCGCTTCGACGACACCAACCCCGAGAAGGAGGAGACCGAATACGTCGAGTCCATTATCGAGGATGTGGCGTGGCTGGGCGTAAACTGGGAGGGCAGGCTTTTCTACGCCTCCGACTATTTCGACCGCATGCACGAATGGGCGATCAAGCTGATCAAGGACGGCAAGGCTTACGTCTGCGACCAGACCGACGAGGAGATCAGGGAATACCGCGGCACCGCCAAGACCGACGAGAGCGGCAAACGCGTAACCCTGCCCGGCAAGGATTCCCCATACCGCAACCGCACGGTCGAGGAGAACCTTGACCTCTTCGAGCGCATGGGTAAGGGCGAGTTCGATGACGGCACCCGCACCCTCCGCGCCAAGATCGACATGGCCCACCCCAACCTGAACATGCGCGACCCGGTCATGTACCGCATCCAGAAAACCGAGCACCACCGTCAGGGCAACAAGTGGTGCATCTATCCCATGTACGACTGGGCCCACGGTCTCGAGGATTCGATCGAGGGTATTACCCACTCGTGCTGCTCGCTGGAATTCGAGAACCACCGCCCCCTCTATGACTGGTTCCTCGACCAGCTCGGGATTCACCATCCCCAGCAGATCGAGTTCGCGCGCCTCAACCTGACCTACACGGTCATGAGCAAACGCCGTCTGCTTGAGCTGGTCAAGAATGGCCACGTAAACGGCTGGGACGATCCGCGCATGCCCACCATCTCCGGGATGCGCCGCCGTGGTTATCCGGCCGAAGCGCTCCGCGATTTCTGCAAGCGCATCGGCATCGCCAAGACCGACAGCATGGTCGAGATCGAACTGCTCGAAAGTTGCGTGCGGCAAGTGCTCAACCAGAAAGCCCCGCGCGTCATGGGCGTGCTCAACCCGCTCAAAGTGGTTATCACCAACTTCCCCGAGGGCGAGGTTGATGTCCTCGACGCGGTCAATAACCCCGAGGACGAATCGGCCGGCACCCGCAAGGTTCCCTTTACGCGCGAGCTCTATATCGAGCGCGAAGACTTTATGGAAGAGCCGCCGAAGAAATTCTTCCGCCTGGCTCCCGGGCGCGAGGTGCGCCTGCGCTACGCCTACTTCGTAACCTGCACCGACGTGGTCAAGGATGATAAGGGCGAAGTGGTGGAGATCCACTGCACCTATGACCCCGAAACCCGCGGCGGCGACGCCCCCGACGGGCGCAAGGTCAAGGGCACGCTTCACTGGGTCTCGGCCACCGAATCTCTCGAGGCCGAGGTGAATCTTTACGAGCGACTCTTCGCCAACGAAAATCCCAACAAGGCGGAGGAGGGCAAGAGCTGGCTTGATAATCTCAACCCCGATTCACTCGCCGTTCTCAAGGGATGCAGGATCGAGCCCAGCGTGGCTGACAAGGAAGCGGGCTTTATCTGCCAGTTCGAGCGTCAGGGATATTTCAATATCGACAAGGCTTCGACCAAAGACAGGCTTATCTTCAACCGCACCGTCACCCTCAAGGACAGCTGGAAGAAGATTCAGGAAAAGTAAAAGGTGCATCATGGGTGAGAGGAAACTGCCCGAGAAACTCGGGACCAGAATATTGCAGGGGCCGATGGACTGGCAGGTTATCCAGCGTCGCCTCGACAACATGGCTGACATAGATCTCGCGGGCGAGTTCCGCCCCAGCGTCAATGCAAGCGCCCCGCGGGTAGAGGTGCGCGTAACCTGCATGCGCTTCAACCGCGCGGTCACGGTTGACCTTGACTGGACGCCGGCTGACACCACCGGGGAGAACACGTGGTCGACGGTTATCCGTAACATCCCGGCTGGCGGGCCTTACCGCATCGAAACCCGCACCGTAAATAATCCCGGCTCGATCCCGGCTGGCATCCAACATGGCGACCGGATTCATCGTGTCGGCGTGGGTGATATCTGGGTTATTGCGGGGCAGTCGAATGCGGCCGGATATGGTGAAGGGGAGATCGAAGACCCCGCCGACCCCGGCGTGCGGATGTTCCGCGCCTGCGAGGAGTGGGCCATGGCCGACCATCCGATACACGAGCCGACCCGCAGCCGCCACCCCCTCAACCATGACGAAGGCCGCAACGGGCACTCTCCGTGGCTCGCCTTCGGGCGTCATCTTCATAAGCATCTGAATATCCCGATCGCCATCGTGCCGACCGCTCTTGGCGGTTCGCCCCTGAGCCGGTGGGATCCGAACGCGAAAAATCCTGACCTCTACGAGAACATGCTTTCATTCATCCGCGCCGCCTGCAGCATGCGCGATTACAGCAAGTTCGACGACAACGACGGCGGGCCGGTTTTCGTCCCCAATCCCAAAGGCGAACTCGGCCGCATCGCGGGCATCGCCTGGCATCAGGGCTGCAGCGACACGGGCGATGAGGAATCGAAAACTTACGCCGACCGCTTCGCCGGTTTTGTGGAAGGCATCCGCAACCGTCTCGATGCGCCGGGGCTCCCTGTCGTAACCTGCCAGCTCAACCACTGCGTAACCGTTCC
>JAFGWW010000453.1 GCA_016936955.1 Planctomycetota bacterium
GGCGAGTCTTGGCGAACATGATGAAAATTAGACCTGCACTCATACTCACACTGCTGCTTCTTATAATCGGATCGGCCCACGCATCCGACGCCAAGGTTTACAACAAGGTCATGGCCGAGTTCGGCAAGCATGAGAACCGCCTGCCCGGGACGGACGGTTATTACAAATCCATCGACGCCCTCGAGAGCGCCCTCAAGGAAGCGGGCCTCTCTCCCCAGCGCCAGACCTACAACACCCTCTCCCCGGTCACGAAGAAATGTTCCCTCAAGGTTGACGGCAAGGAAATCGGCTCCGTCTTTCCCCTTGGGCCCAACGGAGTCTCCCCCACAACCACAGGCGGCAGCGAGATAACCGGGCATCTGGTATATCTTGGCGGCGGCACCCTCGACGAGATGAACGGCAAGAAGGTTGAAGGCTCCATCGCCATGCTGGACATGAGCTCCAGCAGGATGGCACAGGTCTTCTCGCAAGGAGCCAAGGCTGTAATCTTTATCGGCGACGAGAAAGCGACCCAGTGGCAAGTTTCCGAACACTTCACTATCCTCCCCGCTTCCATCCCGCGGCTATACATGAGCAGGGAGACGGCGACAAAAAACAATCTCTTCGCCAAGGCTGAGAGCGCTGCCCTCGTCTCGCTTGACATAGCAACTAACTGGAAGGATTCTGAAGGCGTAAACCTCTGGCTCCAGATCCCTGGCGCGGCCGGCAAGGAATTCGGCATGGGTGCGGAAGAGGCGATCATCCTCTCCACCACCCTCGACACCTTCGGCGTAGTGCCCGACCTCTGCCCCGGACAGCGCGAAGCTGCGAACGTAGCCCTGCTTGCGCAGATTGCGGCCAACCTCTCGGAGAGCAAACCCGACCGAAGCATCGTAATCGCCTTTTTCGGCAGCCATTACAACTCACAGGACGGCGCACGTCATTTCTTCTGGGCCGTCAATAAGGCAAACACCGACAGCAGCAACCGCGACCCTCTCGACATGCGCCTCGGATTCTACAAGGAAGAGCTGGGCGAACTCAACCAGCGCCTCGATCTGCTGCAGAACCCCGACCTTCTCGCCAGCGACAACGGCGTCCTGACGAAAATCCTTCAGGAGATGCGCAGAAAGCTGGATACATGGTCGAATGAGATCAATTTCAGCCTGCGCCAGATCGCCATCAAGCAGCTTGAAGAAGGACTCAACAAAGATCCGGAAACGATCAGGGAGTTCTACAGGCTCAAGCGCGAGAAGCGCATCTGGAACGAGATGAAGCGCCAGTTGATACTCAAGGAAATCGACAAGCCGCAACCGCTCATCGATATCAATTATGTAAACGACTGGCCCGCCCTCTGCGTCAACCTTTACAAAGGCAACGAGAAAGACGCATCCGAACTTGAGCAGCGGACATGGAAAGCCCTTACCGGTGCGGCGCGGGACACCATCGAATCGGCGGTCAAGGAGATCCACAAGGCCGGCAAGGATAAGGCCACGCCTATAACAGAGGAGCAGCAGCAGGAAATCCTCGACGCCCTCAACGCGATCGTGGACGTAAAATCCAACTTCAGCAAGCAGGAAGATTTCGCCACCGCCAAAACGAATTACAATACCGACAGGCTGGTCGATAATTTCACCCGTCTCTCAAGCAGCGAAACCGAATTCCTCAACCGGCTCCTGCTCGACACCGTGCTTGACGGCACCGTCATTGGCTGCATCGATTACCAGCCCCACTTCAGACTCCTTGTGAAAGCGGTGAGTGAAGACCTGAACACGCGCAAGTCCGAGGTAGAAACCTTCATCAGGCACAACGCTGCCCACACCACCCTTGCAGAAGCGATGATAACCCCCAAAGGGGTCAAGAAAATCGTGGGACACTACAACCTCGATTTCGCAAATGACAAGGATAAATGGATTCCCGCCGTAACCAGCGACACCGGAGTGGTACTGAACAAGGCGGCCAGCCTCGGCGTATGCCTAAAAAACCTCTCTGCGATGAGCGACATCTACCAAAGCTCCGTAGGAGAGAATGTTGATAACGGGATCTTCCTCCCCGCGCTGAAGGGAACATACAAGCCGGTCAGTCTCGCCATACCCGGACATAAAATGTTCCCCATCTCCATCTCCAACGGGATCGGATGCTTCTCCTATAATTTCATGACCACCGGCGACCCCCTCAACCGGGACGAGCTTCCCGTCCGCGGGCAGTACAGCCTGAACGGGCTTGCGGGGCAGCTGACGCAGTTTTTCACGGGCCTCGCGAAGGACGAGCGCATCTCAATGAAATGCCCCTTCCTTCCGCAGTCGATCAAGAATGACACCGTCTTTGTCCGGGAAAACGGAAAATCGCGCGGCTACATGTTCCATAACATAGCAAAAGGATCGATCGAGTCGGAAGGCACGGCATGGCACGGCATCGGCGTCTACTTTAACCCCGGCAGAGATACAATGGCGAAACCCGCCGCTGGCCAGACCCGACTCACTTTTTCCAGAATCTACGGCGACGGCTGCACCTTCGCCCCCCTAGTCTGCAACCCAATCTGGGGGGACTATTACTTTGCCGTTCATTATGATGAAAAAGGCGAGCTCGACAGGATCTCCGACTCTGCCAAGCGCAACCGCCTCTTCTTCGCCAAGGGTGGAGCCTTTTTTCGGCCCATCAACCAGCTCGGATACGACATACCGAAACCGGCGAAAATCCTTAACGCCAAGAACAACTCGACATTCAAGATGAGCATGAACATGCGCTCCGTCGACCTCTCGGTGTTCTATCTCGACAAGCACCTCAATTATAAATATATCGGCAACGGCCTCACCATCCTCGGCTCCATCGACGAGAACCCCAAAGGTCTCGGCGTGGAACTTGACCCGGTCGAAATGATTTCAAGCAACACCAACCTCCAGAGCAGCCTTGACTACAAGATCCTCAACAAGGAGCGCCTCGACGCCCTGATCAAAAGAAACATCCGCAACCAGTCTATCCAGAAACTCTGGACCGAAGCGGAAGAGCATTCGATCAACGCATCCGAAGAGCGCAAGGTGAAGGCTACAGGCCCCGCCGCCGCCAATGAGTTCTACTCCATGGCTCTCGGCCAGCGCGCCTACACCCCGCTGCACAACGCGGCCAACGACATGGTTCAGGCCGTGATTATCCTGATGATCCTCTCCATCCCCTTCGCCTTTGCGATGGAACGCCTCCTGCTCGGTTTCACCACGATCTACAAACAGATCGGCGGCTTCACCTTCATGTTCCTTTCTACATTCGGCATCCTGTACTTCTTCCATCCGGCTTTCTCGCTAGCCGATGCGCCGACAATGATCTTCCTTGCTTTCGTCATCATTCTCCTGAGCGGACTGGTCATTTTTATCGTCATGAGCAAATTCCGCCACGAGATCAAGGCCATGCAGGGTCTGGTCAGCAAGGTACACAGCGCACAGAGCGAAGGCAGCACCGCCCTCGCCTCCATCCTCATCGGCATCTCCGGCATGAGAAACCGTCCACTCAAGACGATGCTCACCGCCGCAACCATTGTTCTTCTGACATTCACCATTCTGGTCTTCTCCTCCTTCTCGTCCCGCGAAGGCGTGTTCAAGACCTATATCGGACAGGGAAGCGGGCTTGACCGGATCGAGATCCACCGCCCTTCGTTCCTGAGCATACCGGGAATGTTCACGGAATCATGCGAGATCATCAACCGCGACAGCTACGAGGTCTACCACCGCAACGCCATGTACAACGACCCGCTCTCGCGTAAATTCGCCAGCAGCAGCCCCATCACAATCATCGCCCTCAATCCGAAGTCGGGCAAGACGCTGGGACTAAAAGCCATGCTCGGCATCCAGCCCGGAGAGCTCAAGCACAACAAGGCTCTGGAGAAGATCCTTCCCGGGATGGGAAAATTTGCTATCGTCGAAAGCCAGGACAAAGCCGGCAAGAACACGGCCAATGCCCTTCCGCCCATATATCTGTCCGAGATCGCAGCCAAGACCCTCTCGCTCAGCAAAGGCGACAAGGTCCTCATCCTCGGCAAGGCTTACGCCTACGCGGACAACTTCGACAACAGCCTGCTGCAAAACTACTCTAACCTTGATGACACCAAACTTCTACCGCCGGACTACGACGCCACACTGAAGGAAAATGATATCTCCAGCGGCTCCAACAACGAGATGCTGGCTGAATCGCTGGAAAACATCGACACCAGCAGCTTTGTCTGGACCCCGACCGACCAGACCGCAATCACAACCTTCGAAGCGTTGCAAGAGGAGGACTCCCTCCACAACTTCATGACCCTTTATCCCAAGGGCAACGCCGACATCGACAAGACCGCCCACTCAATCGCGCAGGTCTTTATCGGGCCCATCTTCTCCAAGAGCCCGGCGGGGGCGGAGCAGTTCTTCTTCACCCGCGCCCTTGAAGGCTCCGGCATGTCGGAGATCGTGGTGCCCCTCATCCTCGGCGGCCTGATCATCTTCAGCTCGCTCCTCGGCTCTATCGTGGACCGCGAGAAGGAAATATTCACCTACAGCGCCCTCGGCCTTGCGCCCCCGGACGTGGCGGCCCTCTTCTTCGCGGAATCGAGCGTATATGCGGTTCTCGGCGGCATGGGAGGATATCTCTTCAGCCAGCTTATCGCCAAACTGCTGACCTTCCTCGCCTCGCTCAACCTGTTCACGGCTCCGGAGATGAACTTCTCCGCCCTCTCAAGCATCTACACCATTCTGCTCGTGATGGCCACGGTTATACTCTCAACCATCTACCCCGCCCTCAAGGCAGGCAAGTCGGCCAACCCCGGCGTGGCGAGAAAGTGGAAGATGCCCGCCCCCGACGGCAACCTCATGAAGTTCATCTTCCCCTTCACCGTCTCCGCTTCCGACCTCGCGGGCGTGCTGAGCTTCATCCGCGAACACTTCGAGGCCCACAGCGACGCCAGCCTCGGCACCTTCGCCTCGCGTGACGTAAGGCTTTTCAAGCAGGCGAGCAATACCGGCGGGGACGAGAGCCTCGGCATCATGGCAACCCTGTCCCTTGCCCCCTTCGACCTCGGCGTATTCCAACACTTCAGGCTCTACTCCAAGAGCTCCGACATCGAAGGCATCGAGGAGGTGGTAATCGAGCTTGAACGGGTAAGCGGGCCTCCCGGGGCGTGGATAAGGGCCAACCGCAAGTTTATCGACGAACTACGAAACCAGTTCCTGCTCTGGCGCAGTCTCCCCATTGAGACAATCGAGCATTACCGGGAACTGACAGCCAAGACATTGACCGAAGACACGAATGTGATTGACCAAGGAAATACCGATGGCGAGAGTTGATAAAGAACTGGCAGAATACAGATCACTGATGGAGGTGCCGGACACCTTCGAGGACGGCTTCAGCGGTTCCTCGCTGGTGGGCGCCCTCTTCCTCGGCCTGATCATGATCCCCGGCTCCCTCTACATGGAACTCCTCGCCGGTATGGGCGTGGGCCCGGCGGCGCAGTGGGTTACGGTTATCCTCTTTATCGAAGTCGCCAAGCGCGCGAACGCAAAACTCTCGCGCGCCCAGATTTTCATCCTCTTTTACATGGCCGGCGCGATAGTCGGGCAGCAGGTGCACGGCACCCCCCTCTTCCGCCAGTTCCTTGTAAACAGCGAAGCGGCGGTGACCACGGGCATATCCACCCTCTTCCCGAGCTGGGTAGCCCCTCCTGCCGGAAGCGACGCTTACAACCAGCGTTCATTCTTCCAGCTCGCATGGCTTCCCGTAATCGGCCTTATCGCTTTCCGCATGTTCTTCAGTAAACTGGACAATGCGGTTCTGGGTTACGGCCTCTTCCGCCGCACCAGCGACGTGGAA
>JAFGWW010000454.1 GCA_016936955.1 Planctomycetota bacterium
AACTGGTCAACAGCTATATCAGCTACCTCAGCCCGCGCATCGGCGTGGAGGTTGATTCAATCAGCATAAGCGCCCTCGCCGCGCTGGTGGAGTATAACTGGCCGGGCAATGTGCGCGAGCTTATCAACGTTCTTGAGCGAGCCATGCTATTGAGCGACAACGGCGTAATCTCCCTCTCCCAGCTGCCGGAAGGGATTTCACGCCTTAAAAACCGGGACACGTCTTCCGGCAAGGATTCCCTTTCCGCAAAGTTCGCCATCTCGAAAGACTGGTTTGACAAGCCGTGGAAAGAAGCGCGAAACGAAATTATAGAGATGTACGAGCGGGAGTATTTCAATAATATCGTAAAAAGTTCCAAAGGCAGGATTGCCCAGGCCGCAGACAAGGCGGGCATGACAACCCGCGCCCTTTACGACAAGATGCAGAGCTACGGAATTCGGAAGGAGCAGTTCCGAGATTAAAACCTCGTCCGTCAGTTTGCGCATAATAATACAAACAAAAGCCTCCGGCATTCACCGCCGGAGGCTTTTTCTTTTGGAGAAGTTATCCTAAGCTCTTCCGCTTATTCAAGTGGCGGCAGCGGTTCAAGCGAGAGGGTTACCTGGTCGATCTTGACCAGCGGTTCCCTTCCCCAGATGGTTATTTTATGCTCGCCCGGCTGGAGCTCGATTTTCAGGGGATAGGCATCCTTGCGCATGGTGCCGATATTCCATGCCCAGTTGGAGGGCGCGCTTATGGGGAAGTCCCAGATAATTTTCTCGTTCTCATCGACCTGAACGAAAAGCGAATCGTGGCTGCTGGCATTCGGCCCGGGCGACATGGTACGGGCCATGATGTAATAGGTGCCGGGTGTCTGGATGTTGACGTTGAAAGCAGCGGAGAGGAGTTGGGTTTCCTTGTAATCCTCCACCGCTTGCAGGCACTTCCCACCCGACGCTTCCGCATCGTCTTTCAGTTCAAAACCCTTGCATTCCAGATTCTCCGCTTCAAAGATAAAGCGCTGCGGGTCTTTGAGCCTTGATTCGCCATGAACCACGGCGGTGCGGTTATATCCGAGGTCGGTGCGGATTGTGAAGGCTCCGCGGTAAAGGCGGGTATCCCACTCAAGGCCGTTGAAGGAGAGGGTAAGTTCCTGCTCTTTGCCGTCGCACACACCGCTTTCAGGACT
This sequence comes from Planctomycetota bacterium, assembly GCA_016936955.1. GTDB lineage: Bacteria > Planctomycetota > SZUA-567 > SZUA-567 > SZUA-567 > JAFGWW01. Next base: position 1,169 of record JAFGWW010000454.1, read on the forward strand.
GCACTTGATCCACGGACAGTCGGTGGTTGCTTTCCACGTTTTCCCGAGGGCGGCGGGCACGGTGACTTTTACTTTTGCCGTCTGCGTTTCGCTGTCGCGGGAAAGGATTTTAATCATGCTCCGCAGGGGAAGGATGGTCATCCTATTTCCGCGTACGGGGAAGGCGGGAGCCGCACCTTGCTCGAAAGCGCCAAGGTCGGGAGCAGCGCCGACGTAATTTTCGTTTACCGTGGGAAGGATAAGTCCCTTGTCGATGGCGGGAGAGTTCTCCGGAAGCCTGTAATCATCTTTATCGCGGTCGAGAAGGTCGGCGGTGGCGGTTACGCCATGCTTTTCCCATTCAGGGTTGCCGAGGAGGATGGAGCCGGGGCGGAGCATGTCGTAATCGAAATCACCAAGCTTGACCGGTTTGTAGATCAACTCACCGAGGGTGAAAAGGTTGTTGCGCGTAACGATTGGCGCGGGGCCTTTGCCGAAGTTGCCACCCTTGAGCCCCGCGTTATGGCTGTAGACAGTATTATGGAAAAGGAAAGAGACGCCTGGTTCGGGGAACTGGTCGCCGCCCATCTTGAAAGCGAAGTTCGTCATTCCCCGCTCTTCGCCTTCGAGGACGATAAGGTTGCGGTATACATATGAAGGGCCGAGGCGGTTGGGGGCGCAGCTTACCCCGCAGTAGCTGCTCTCGATCCAGTTGTTGAAGAAGCGCACGTTCATCTGCCCGCCATCGAGCTCCACCCCGTCGTCGTTACTGTAAAGCATGATGTTGCCGTCGAAGTCGGTGTCGCGGTGGGGGCCGCCGTTGGGGTATTTGTTATAGGCGCCTTCAATCGTGTCGTTGAACCTGTGCTTCTCGTTGCCCACGAGGTCGTTATTGCGGATAACGATATTCCCGCCCGGATTGTGGAGGATGATGGAGGTGGGGCCGTGGGGGTGGCCGAATTGCCATGAATTCGCGTGGCCGTTGGGGTTGTGGATATAATTGTCTTCGATGGTGATCTGGGTGCTGTTGTCGCCGATGACCCGCACCCCGCCCTGAAGATTTATGACCTCGCCGGTCTCGTCAATCCAGAGGGGGCCCTTGCCGTTCTTCGCCTTGTCCCAGGTGCCTTTCGTCCCCCAGTTGGCGATATCGCAGCGGCGGACGCGGACGTGGTTCGAATCTCTTATCAGCACCGCATCCTTGGTTCCCCCGCGGATGGTTAGGTTTTCGATAATGACAAAGCTTACTTCCTTGATTACGACCGCGTTCTCAACCGTGTTGCCCGCCTCAATGATGGAAGGGGAGTCGGGGCTGGTGGTGTAGAGTATCCATCCGTCTTCGGTCCCGCTTTTGTCGATGACAAGCGGTTCGCCGATTTTACCGGCCGGGAGGGTTATGGTCTGGGCAACCGGTACGGCGCTTGTCCATGTTTTCGCGGTCAACTCACCCTTTGCACCCTCTTTTTTTTTTAGATAGGGGTCGTCGAGGGCGATGCGCACTTCGTACTCCGTATTCTCTTCAAGATTCAGAATGCTTCCTCGGAACTGGTCGCTCAGGCCGTGCCAGACCAGATCCAGCGCCTTGCGCCATTCGGTTTCGCCCTTCTTCCTGAACTCGGCGCTGCAGGATGTCTTCGCGCTTACGTCGCCGCTTACGTCGGCGTAAAGGCCGATTGATGAATATGTGGTGACGGCACTGACCTTCTTTACCTGCGGCTCGTCGCGAACCCTCTCGCTTGCGGGGATGAACAGCAGATTGGCAAACCATGCGCTCTTGCCGACGCAATCGGCTTTCTGCTTGAAGCGGCAAAGCACCTCGGCCGCGTCCGCCTCGCCGGAGTCGAACTCTTTCTTGAGCTCGTTCCACTGCTCGCCCCCAACCTTCACCGGGATCCGCAGAACCTCCTTTTTGTCCTTATAGAGCTTGATCTGCACAAAAGCGTCAAAACCCTTATCGCTCTTGATCTGGCCCCTGAGAAAATATGCCGTGTTGGACTTGATAGATATTTTCTGCAAAATCTGCCCCAGCCCGTCGGCCGAATCCTTGAGCGTAACCTTCATGCTTGTTTTGGCCTGCTTCGGCTTCTCGGCCTGGTCGAGGCTTATTTCCACCTTGTTGCCGGAGGCGTTTTTCCAGAATTTCGGCGATCCTTCCTCGATAAGCGAGAAATCACCGTTCTTGAGCATGTTAAAATCCTGCTCCGCCGCCTGCAGCCTGATGGCCATGGCCAGAAAAAGGGAAATTGTGAGAAGTGAGGTTGTTTTTTTCATGCCTGTAAGTCCTTTATCTGTGGAAATGTGAAGAAAACGCGCCGCCTGAGGTCAAATATAATGACTATGTCAATGATAGTATTGCTAACCGATAACAAATAAATACTTCATAAGCTTGACATAGTCAAGCGCATATTGTAAAATAAAAAAATAAAGCTCAGGTCTTATCCATTAAACGCAACTGGAAGGTATACTGAAGTATATTTACCTTAAAGGCATCCAGAGTCCGGCAGACATCTTTGCATCCAGAGTATGGTATTATCTTTAGGGAAGATGGTTTGGAGACACGGTTATGGCGCGCAGGAATGCTTTTACTCTGGTAGAGTTGCTGGTGGTGATTGGCATTATCTCCATTCTTGCGGCTTTGCTTTTGCCGGCTCTGCAAAGAGCCATGGTTGCGGCCCGGGCGGTGGATTGCGCCTCTCGGCAGAAGCAGGTTGGCCTGGCGGTTCTTTTTTACAACGAGGAATGGGACGGCTTCGCCCCGACCAGAAGGTTTTCCCCCACCAGTTCGTGGGTCGAGATGCGCGAACGCGGCTGGATAGACCTCCTCTGGCATTATCCATACGAAGACACTCCCCGCCCGGCGGTCAAGGGGCAGCCCCAGAAGTATTACAAAACCGTATTCAACTGTACCGACCCGATCCGCGAGTTCAATGGTAGCGGCGTATCGTCCTCATGGTCGAACGGCTGGTGCTTTTCTTTCAACCATTGGTTAAAGAAGAAAGAGGGCGATCCGGTATACGAAGACCAGAACGTAGCCTCGGCTTATTTCAAAAGAATGTCCAAGCCTTCAGTAACGCTGGTCATACTTGAATCCGGCTACTGGCAAAGTAGTTCAGGCAGGTGGATCTATGGCAGCAGCTTTTCCAAAGCCCTCACCCACAGCAGCAATATGATCCCTTACTCCCACAACGGCAGCATAACCACAACCTTCCTCGACGGACATGTGCAGTCCATGAACGAGAGCGGTTGGCCGGTGGAGTCTTTCGATACAACGCTGTTCTGGTGGGGCAAGGCGGGAGTATTCTGGCACGGGTTCTGACCGGTATTCCAAGCCCGGCGCGCTTATCAACTTCATATAATATGACAAGTCCAGCATTCGGGCGGAGCCTTCTCCGTCCGTTTTTTTATTTTCTTCGCGAAAAAAAGCCCTTAATCGCGGAAAAGATTTGATTACCAGACTTTGTTGTGATAGTAGGCAAATAAAGCCCTTGCCAGATCGAGGACAATAATTAGAATGTCTGTCCGGACACGCGTTTGTGGGCGAGTGGCGGAATCGGCAGACGCAAGGGATTTAAAATCCCTTGATCCGTAAGGATCGTGCGGGTTCAAGTCCCGCCTTGCCCACCAACTTTTGGATTACACCAATGTGTGACTGTCCGTGCGTGACCAACACCTCCGAACGCACCCGTTATGCGGGGCGGAACTTCCTCGCCCACGCCGTCGAGGGCGGGATCTACATGGGCGGCATCGCCTTTGTCAATGCGAGCACCCTCCTGCCGACTGCCGTAAAAGAAATGAACGGCCCCAACTGGCTGGTCGCCCTCATGCCGATCCTGATGGGTATCGGCTTCCTGCTTCCGCCGATCTTCACGGCCCACCTTATCGAGCGTCTCGACAAGTTCAAGCCAGTCTGCATTATTACCGGCATTTTCCAGCGCCTGCCTTTTCTCTTTGCTGGCCTGCTTCTTATTTACATGACCGACCAGTCGAACACCACCCTCGTCCTGCTGGCCATGGCGCTTGCGCCGCTTTTTTCAGGTATCTTCGGCGGACTCTCCGTTACCGCGTGGCAGCAACTTCTCCTGCGGACCATCCCCCCGAGCCGCCGCTCCTCGATCTTCGCGTGGCGTTTCATCATCTCCTGCGTCATCGGCATCGGCGCCGGATGGGTGGTAAAGTTTGAGCTTGAGCGCAACCCCGGGCCTTACGGTTACGGCATGCTCCACCTTTACACCTTTGCTTTCCTCGCTATCTCCATGATTATTTTTACCACTATCCGCGAGGCGACCGACCGCATCGAGCCGCGCAAAAAGCGCAAGGGGCTGATTGAAAACCTGCGCCTCATGCCCAAGTTTGTGACTCAGGACAGGAACCTGCGCTACTTCCTCATCATGAAAGCTTTCGGCAACATGTGTTTCATCATGGTGCCCTTCATGGCCATTTACGCCCGCGCCGTCCTTCAGAAGCCAGAGAGTTTTCTCGGAGACCTACAGATAGCCTTCATGGTCGGTGCTTTTGCGGGCAACTTCATCTCCGGCTGGGTCGGCGACCATTATGGCTGCAGGCCGGTTATCTGGTTTTCCAGCCTCTCCTTTATCGGCATCGCCATCTGGTCGATCTTCGCGCACAGCGATATAGAGTTCCTCGCTATCTTCACCCTCTTCGGGGTCGGCTCCTACGCGGGACAGATCGGGTGGAGCGTGCTCAACCTCGATATCTGTCAGGGTGACAACCGCGCAAGCTATCTTGCGATCATGAGCTTTATCAACATCCCGACCCTGCTTCTGGCAAGCGCCCTCGCGGCTGTATTATGGAACGGCGTTGAGAGTTACAGCACTGTAACCATCCTCTCGGTGCTCTTCCTCCTTCCGCCGCTGTACTATCTTGCCAAGCTGCCCGATACGCGCGAAAAGGCATAGCTTTTTCCCGGCTGCAATAAATTCCGGGCAACAACCGCGCACATCAAAAAAGCCTCGCCGATCATGGCGAGGCTTTGTTCTTGGATATATTCTTCGCAATCTCCGGAATACGTTTTCATATAACGTTTCCCGGTTTACCGTCCGTGCTGAGCCTGTCGAGGTATGAGCGGTAAACCTGTCCGCCCTTCGACAAGCTCAGGACGAACGAAGAATGGACTTTTTAGGATGTCCGATTCTCATTTGCTACTCGGCTTATAGAAACGTTGTCATCCTGAGCGATGCGAAGGATCTCATATATTGATTTACAAATGCAAATCGTCAATAAGAAGATCCTTCACTGCCTTCAGAATGACAGTACCAAATACTTTTACTTTCTGGTTTCGTAATTTTTGAAGCTGCCTTCGTCCTCGGTGCGCCCTTCCATATAATCTTTCTTGCTGAAGGGATTGGAGATTTTTTTCAGGGGCCAGCCGAAGAAGTTGTGCTTTGGCTTTGCCTCTTCTTTCTCCTCGTAGACCGGCTCTTCCTTCGAGTTGTTTTCGGGAATGGCTTCAGGCTCGATATAATCCTTGTGGGCCAGCCCGCTGCCATAGTTCTGCTGGGTGTATCCGGCGGTGGAGGGATACTCCTGCTCGGGGTGGATATAGTTCGCTGTCTTCTTTTTGTAAGGCGAGATGCGGGTGTGCCAGTTCGGCAGTTCGCCGCCCACGGGAGCGTACTGGATCTGGCCATTGCGCTCCATCTCGTCGAGCTGGTTGATATAACTCTCGGCAAAACGCTGCCAGGTTTCGAGCTCTACCTTCATGTTGGTGTAGTTCTGGTAGATATACTCGCTCTCTTCTTCAAGAGGGGTTCCCTTGTCGTACATCACGTTGTCGAGGTCCGGCGTGGGGGTATGGAGGCTTGTTACCTTGTTCCAGTACTGGCGCGCGCCGATGGGG
>JAFGWW010000455.1 GCA_016936955.1 Planctomycetota bacterium
GATACTACGGATTCAAAGGTTGAGTGGTGCCGGTCGGTTGACTGTGTGTCGCGAAAAAAAACAGAACTGCGCAAGGCCGGTGTCAGACATCGGCCTTGTTTTTTTTGCGGTAGGCGAGGGGAGTTATGCCATAGAATTTCGCAAAGGCCCGGGTGAAATGGCTCTGGTCGGAGAAGCCGGTGTCGTAGGCGATCTCTCCGGTTGGCAGGTCGGTGATGGTCAGCGTCCGTGCCGCGTGGGTAAGGCGGATGCGCGTGAGGATCTGAGGAAATGTCTCCCTGAAAATATCCTTGAGCAGGTGCCCAGTCCGTGACGCGGAAAGGCTGATGTGTTTTGCCAGATCGGTGACGCGCAGGGGCTTTTCAAAATTACGGTTCAGATAGTCGGTTATCATATCGCGGCGCGAGACCGAATTGTCTCGGTTTTCTTCGCGCAGAAGATCCTCCATTTTTTTTGCAAGCCCGCAGAGCGCCAGCCTCCTGTCTTCGAGCCACTCTTTCGATGGCGGAACCACAAGCCCATTTCTCGGCGGTTCGCCTTTCCCAGTCCAGCATGAACTCGCATACAGGATCCCGGCGAGGACCCCGTTGGCTTGGACGGGAGCGGTGATGTCCGTATGCCCGAAGGGGCAGGTGTGGATGCTGCCTTCGGGAAGGCCGATCATGTCGCGTTCTATTTTTCTTCCGCAGAACTTTGTGCATTCGGCCTGATGCGTTTTCCTCACCTCGGCGCAGGGTTTGTTATCATGGCAGGTCCATGTCTTGGGCAGGCGGATCCGGTATGAAATGTCGTGCATGCATATGCGCAGGCCGATTACGCGCGCCCCGCGTTCGAGCAGGTCGATGATGCGCTTTCTGTCTTTCTCGCCCAGTGTCTGTAAAAGCATTTCGACTCCTTATTGCATGTAAAAGTTATAATACAGCGTAAATATACAAAAAGCGAGCGAATAGCTGCAAGAAATAACGCCGCTGTCGGGGTAAGCTGCTTCTGTCAGATCGGTAAATACATTCACTTGCAGGAGAGAGTTGATGAATACATTCAGCGAAGCGGCCAGAGAGATCGAGGTAAAGGGTGAGTATGATGTCATTGTCGTCGGCGGCGGTCCAGCCGGGGTGGGGGCGAGTCTGGCGGCGGCGCGGGCGGGTAAGAGCGTGCTGGTTATAGAACAGTTCAACTGCCTTGGCGGGGTTGCCACTGCCGGAGGGCACGGCCATATCTCGAAGTATGACGAGACCAACACGGGGCGGCGTATCGTTGGCGGAATCGCCCAGGAAATACGCGAGGCGCTGATCGCGGAAGGGTACGGCATGGGAGGAAGCCACGGCGTATGGTTCGAGGTGGAGGGGTTGAAGCTAATCCTCGACAGGATGGCGCGAAAGGCCGGGGTTGATGTGCTTTATCATACCTTCTTCTGCGAATCCATTGTTGAGGACGGAGTAATAAAAGGCGTAATCATTCAGAATAAGACCGGGCGGCAGGCTGTTTACGGCAAGCGCGTTATCGACTGCACCGGCGACGGTGATGTGGGCTATTCCGCCGGGTGCCCTTACGAGATCGGCAGGCCGAGCGACAGCAAGTGCCAACCGGTAACCCTCATGTTCACAATCGGCGGCGTGGATTGGGAGCGGGTTGAGGAATTCAAAAGGGATTACAAGAAGCAATACCCTGAGGACAACGTATGGTGGAAGCTGGAGGGAGTATATAAGAAAGCGATTGAAAACGGCGACATGCGCCCATTCCAGACCGGCAATATGGGGTGGTGGTGGACAAACACCCGTCCCGACTGGGTCGGTGTCAACTTCACCCACGTAATATATATTGATACAACGAAAGCGGAAGATCTGACCCGCGCGACAATGGAAGGGCGCGAGCAGTGTTACGAGACGATAGAAGTTTACCGTAAATATATTCCGGGCATGGAGAATTGCTATATGATCTCCACGCCCAACACGGTAGGCCTGCGCGAGAGCAGGCGCATCATGGGCGAGTATATTATGAACGAGAATGAGGTCAAAGGGCAGGCGACCTATGACGACGCCATCGCCTATGGTTCATTCTTTGTCGACATCCACTGCATCGACGGCCCCGGCATGGACCCGACCATATGGCGTCCGGGCAGTGGTTTTAAATATCAGATCCCTTACCGCATACTTGTGCCGCAGAAGGTGGATAACCTTATGGTGGCGGGGCGTTGCGTAAGTTGTACTCATGTGGCGCTTGGTTCGCTGCGCGTCATGGTGCCGTGCATTGCGGAAGGCGAGGCGGCGGGCATAGCCAGTGCGATCTCGATTGATGATGGAGTGATGCCGCGCGCGGTGGACGTAATTAAATTGCAGCGGCGCATTGTCGAAAATGGCGGTATTCTCAGCGAGGCTGATATTGTCAGATATCACGAAGTCGAGGCGGTTGCGGTATAAGTCGGCAGTTGTCGGCCGAGGTTCAAGCGAAAGGGGCGCGGATATACCACGCCCCTCTTTAATGCTTGTAGAATTTACAGATGATTACTGCTGCTCGGCCTTGGTGGTGAGCAGGATCATGCGCGAGCCGGGGTGGCTGAGTTTGCTGTAGATGTCGAGCAACTCGCCGTATTTTTCCGGAGCGATTACGGACGGCATTATCTCGCCGGAATAAATTATATCGAATTGCAGCCCGTCCCCTTTGGGCTTCATCTTGCTTGCGGTTATGGAAGCCTTGATTCCGTTTGATTCGATTGCCGCGGCAGGCAGCATGAGAGCCTCCGAAAACTCGGCGGGTACAGTGATGTGATAGGTGATTGTCTCACGTTCCGGGCTAGGAAGATAGAGCGGATTCACGCGGTTGTCGCCCCGGAGACGGAGGAAGTTTTTCATCGTCTCCGGGAGGGCGAGGTAAAGATGTTTCCCATCACGGACGGCGAAGTTTTCAACCTTTACGCTGTAGCCGAGAATGCCGGGATAGTTGACAAAGTTGGTGACCAGTTCGCCATCAGGAACGGCAGATTGCGAGATGTCTGCGATAGCTTCCATGTGCCAGCGGCGGCGCTCCTCCGGAGGCATTTCGGCGAACAGCTTTTTCGTGTTGCCGAAGGCGCTGCCATAGATTTTTTCCGTGCGAGCTATGATGGCCGAGCCTTCGGGGGTAAGGGTGATATCGTATTCGGTTTCCGAACGGTCGTCTTTTCTTGCGGCCGCGCGGATGTTGACAAACTTGCCGGTAGTGGGGTCGAGCCCCTGGCGCAGGTCGTGGGGTGTTGAGCCGAGGGCGTCGTACTGGTCGGTATCGTTCAGGTATATAGTCTCCCCGTCAAGTTCGATCTTGACCAGAACCGTTCCGAGCCAGGAAGTGTCAGGGCTTTTCCGCATCGGCTCCTGCAAAGAGGAAACTATTGGTGCGTTGCTGGCGAGGACGAACTCGGGCTTGAAGCCTGCTGCGTGTAGCATTGTGAAGATTACAGCCGCCCGGTCGGCAGCAACGCCATAGCCTTCTTCCAGAGTCTTGTCGGCAGGGGTGAGGCTCGTCAGGGGCAGCTCGTCGAGCGAGGGGCCGGCGTTACGGATATTGAGGGCCACATAGTCGCGGATTGCGCAGAGCTTGTCCTTGTCTGTCTCAAGCTTGCCCACGATCTCCTTGGTCTTGCTCTCGGTTTTTACCTGCCCTTCCGTGTTCTTGGTCAGGATGCCGAGTACCTCATGCCCGTATTTCTCCCACGATCCGTTTGAAATAAAGACCGTCGGATTGAAGCCGTACCACGGCGGCATTGAATCCTCGCCCTGTGTTGCCTTGATCTTTTCGGCGGAGAGGGTGATTGTCTCCCTGTCCCCGTCCTGGTTTTTTGTAGTTTTGATATGGCCGTTGTTCATGGTGAATATGGAGAACTGCGTGTCCTGTCCGGCCTTTTCGTTGGTCCTGTGGATTGTGAGAGTCTTGCTGTCTATCGGATCGAGGCTGCGGAAATACTCCCGGGCGGAGAAGAAGGGCCGGTTCTTGCAGGTGCGCTTGACAGTGTATTCGACTGTGCATCCCTCCTCTACGCCGGGGATGTTGGCGACGAGAATCTTGCCCGCCGGATAGCGTGGGGCGGAACCGACCCAGCCCTGATCGACCTCATTGATCTCCTGGGCGCTGATCTCTTTAACCGTTCCGTCCTTGGCCGTGGTTTTGGCCATGACGACTTCGATCTTTTCCCATGCGGGATTGTAGCTCAGCTTGAGCTCGCTGTTCTTTTTCTTGCCCGCGTAAGTGAGGATTTCCTTTTTGAGATAACGCGTCTCTGTCCACTCGGTCCCCGAAGGGGCAATGTCGTAATCCACCTTTGATTCATGGATGACAACATCGGCCGCCTGCTCACCCGTCTTTCCGGGTTTCTTCTCCGCACTTTCGACGGCGGCGGGTGTGTTTTCTTTGGCTGCCCATTCGAGGATCGGCATCTTGCGCCTGTCGTACTCGATCTTCTTGAGGGTGTCCTTGAGGAAGAGATACTGCTCTGGCGTCCACTCCACCGTTTTGAGCGAGAAGGTTGAGTGACTGCTGATGCTCGCGGAGCCGGGTTTTTCAAGCGGGACGATATCGACTTTGGTGTCAAGGCCGATGGTATCAGAGTCTATGCTGGTGTAGTCAGGCAGGGATATGACCTTGCCGAAGGCATCGTTTACGGTAAGCTTGATATTTTCCTTTACGCCGCAGGCGATATCGGTAAGGAGCGGATACTTCCTTTCGGGAAGGCCGGTCTGGCCGATGAGGAAATTCACCATGCCGATCCCTTTGCCGAGTTGTGGCAGGGGTAACATTACGGTCGTCCCGTTTTTAATAAGGATCGCGTCGGCTTCGTAAGCGAGCTTGACCGAGAGGCCGGTGCCGGTGTCCATCATGTCTTCGGGTTTTATCTCGAATGAGGTGATGCGCGCGCCGGGGGCGGCGTCCTTGATTCTGCCCTCAAAAAGCCTGCGCCGTTCCTCCGGCTTGATTCTGGAAAAATATCCGCGGTAGGCGTTGTCGTTGATGCCGTTGAAAGTGAAGGTGGACTCGGCCTTGAGGTTGCCTGACGCGTCGAGGGTGCCGGTGGTGCTGATCTCCATCATGTTCTCGTCGGCGGGGCTTACCGGGCTTGTGAGGAGCGGTTCGCCCTCTGGGGTGGCGACGAGGTAACTCTTGTTCGAGAGATAGGCCGGGAAGATGCGCTTGGTGTTTTCGTCGGTAGAGTCCATGAGCTGGTACGAACCGTCGGCCTCGCGCACGGCGGTGATGGCGTGGTTGAAGTAACTGGTCGGAACCTCGGCGTCTTTCTTGGGGCCGTTATGGATCAGCACGGGGAAGGCCTCAAAGCCCGCGAGCCTGAGCATGGCCGCCAGCAACGCCGCCTTGTCGCGGCAGACGCCGTGCTTGTTCTCGAAAGTCATCTTTACGTCGTGGGGCTCGTAGCCGGGAGCCTCGGCCTCTACGGTGATGCCCGCATAGCGGATTTCCTGCGACACCCATTTGAACAGGGTTTTGATTTTTTTCTGCCTGTCTTCGATCCCGCCCACGAGTTCCTTGACCTTGGCCTCCATCTCCGGCGTGGTCTCGAGGTGTGGCTTGCAGAGGTTCCAGTACCAGCGTGAAATTTCCGGCCAGTCCTTGGCGGTACTCACGATCAGGCGCTGGACAACCATGTAGACAGGGGGCATGCTTGGTTCCGGATACATGCGCGGCACCGAATTGATGTCCCACTTGTAAACTATCCGGCCGTCCTTTTCCTCTCTGGTGTATTTTACCTTGTCCTTGATCCCGGATTTGAGGGCGATGCTGAGAAGGGGCTTTTCCTTGGGGCCCACGATCTCGAAGGTCTTGTGCATTATCGGTTCGGTCGACTCGAAGGTGGTGAATTCGCTGAAGGTGTCCTTGACCCTTGATTTGAAAAAGGCATCGTACATTACGTAATGTATGCTGTCTCCGATCTGGAGGTCGGGGACGCTCACTTCGAGGACTCTGCTCTTCGGGTTGACAATATTCTGCGCGAGGTCGGAGGGGTCGGCCATGTCACGGCTCATCTTTTTTATATCAATCGGAACGACGGTGCCGTCGGCCTTTATAATCTCAAGCTTTCTGAATTCGGTGGAGTTGTAGACCGTGTTGTACCACGAACTGACGGTCTGCCAGCCGCGTTTACCTTTCTCGGTCAGGATCTTGGTGTAGTTTTCGTCGAACTGGGTATAGGTGCCGTCAGCATTGTATTTGATGAGGATATACTTGTCCACCAGCACGGTGTCGGAGTTCGGATATTGCTCGCGCGTCGTCGCCTTGCAAGCTTCGACAGCTGCCTTGGCGTCGATCAGGCTCTCTGGTATGGCTTCTTCGGAGAACGCGGGAAAGGGCATTGCCGCAAGAAATAGAGCAAAAATAATTCCGGTGATCTTGAGTTTCCGCCTCATCTGGTTGCCACCTCCTCTTATATAATGTATAGCCCTGAAAGTCTGATTGTATAATTGCGTGTCGCGCCGCATCTCGATCACTTCGGGATTATAGCAGATTTTTAAAAAAAACAGCCAAAACATTCCGCCCGCGTGCATATCTTGACGTTTTTTAAGGTCTTCAAAAAGCCGGCCCCGAAAAGCTTTTTTCATTGCGCCCGATTTGCCCGGCGCTAGAATTGCATAACTGGTTTTTAATGTTTTGACTCAAAGCAGCTTTATCAGATGGAGGATCACCATGGCGGTTTTCAAGGCCTATGATATCCGAGGCACTTATCCCGATCAGATCGACGAGGAACTCTTTACCAAAATCGGACTTGCAGCGGTCAAGGTTCTTAATGCAAAGACGGTTGTGGTCGGACGGGATATGCGCGAGAGCGGCGTCTCCCTCTCTCAGGCCCTTATTAAGGGGCTGACCCAGGCGGGCGCGAACGTTATTGATATCGGCATGGCATCGACCCCCATGGTCTATTTCGCCACCGCTTTCTGGAAAGCCGATGCGGGCGTGCAGGTTACGGCGAGCCATAACCCGGCCCAGTATAATGGCGCGAAGTTCTGCCGTCAGGAGGCGATCCCCGTCGCTTACGACACCGGCCTCTCCGAGGTGGAAAAGCTCGTCAACAGCGGCTCCCTTACCCCCGGCAACGAAGAGGGTTCGGTGGAGCAGCGCGAGATCGGTTCCGAGTATCTCGCCCACCTGCTTAAATTCGCCGACCAGATCAAGCCCCTCACCGCAGTGGTCGACGCCGGCAACGGGGTTATGGGCGCATTCCTTCCGAAACTTTTCGCGAAACTCCCCTGCGAACTTATCAGCATGTACTTCGAGCCGGATGGCAATTTCCCGAATCACGAGGCCAATCCCCTTGAAGAGAAGAATATGCTCGACCTCGTAGCCAAGGTCAAGGAAACCGGCGCAGACGTCGGCGTGGCTTACGACGGCGACGGCGACCGCAGCATGTATGTCGACGAGAAGGGCGGGCTAATTCCCGCCGATTTCGTGACTGCCATGCTCGCCAAGGAGATGCTTGAGCGCGAACCCGGCGCGTGCGTGATTTACGACCTGCGCAGTTCGTGGGTTTGCAAGGAAGAGATCGAGCGCCTTGGCGGGAAGCCGATGATGAGCCGTGTGGGCCACAGCTTTATCAAAAAGACCATGCGCGAAC
>JAFGWW010000456.1 GCA_016936955.1 Planctomycetota bacterium
AATCCTGAAAAAGGGGAACAGATGAAAATTCTCGTAACCGGCGCAAGCGGACTCCTCGGCGCGGAACTGGTGAAGCAGCTCTCGCCCGATCATGAAGTGACGGGAACCTACGGCCGCAATGCTGTGGAGGGTCTGGTCCATCTCGATCTCGAAAACCCCGACTCTATCGATTCGCTCATCGACAACGGCGGCTTTACCCACATCATAAACTCCGCCGCCCAGCGCAGCCCCGATTACTGCATCAACAATGTCGAAGAAGCTTACCGTGTAAACTCGGCGGCGGTAGAATACCTCGCCCGTGCGGCCAACCGCAACGGCGCGGTACTGATACAGATATCCACCGACTACGTCTTCCCCGGCACCGGCGCACCCTATAAGGAAGACGATCTCCCGCGCCCCATCAACGTCTACGGCCGCGCCAAACTCGCGGGCGAGTTCGCCGCAAAGAGCGCGGAGCAGCATATGGTCGTGCGCATCCCCGCCCTTTACAACACCGACTTCGACAATGCCAGCAACGCCGCAACCGAGATCGCCCTCTGGCTCCGGAAGGATCAAATCAAAACCGTCGACGCCGAGACGATCCGCTATTACACCCTGGTCGATGACATCGCCGCCGCCGTGAAATTCCTGATCGAACGCGATTGCCGTGGAACTTACCAGCTCTCCGCCGAGCAGCAGACCACCAAAGCCGGTTTCGCGCGGATGGTTGCCAAGCACCTCGGCCTCGGCGACTGGCAGGTCGTCGACGCCCCCGCGCCGATCGACGGCGCAATCCGCCCCATCGACAGCCACTTCGACACCTCGAAATACCTCTCCCTTGGCGGCCCCGGTTTCAAAACCATCGACGAGGCGCTCGGGTTGTAAAACACAGCCTCCGTCGGAGCGTAACCATTTATCCGTACATTGCAATCCTTTCATCCCCGGCTTGCGCCGGGGTTTTTTATTGCGGTGGATAATCAATAATGGTTATCCTTGTTGTTTGTGATGTAGGCAACCATTGCAGGCAAGATGCGAGTCTTGATGGTTCAAAATTAATGGGGAAAGTAACGATATGGGAATTAAGCACGATTGCTCGAATACTAGAAAGTGCTGGAAAGCAAGAGCTTTGACTCTTCTGGTTTTATCAGTTAGTATTGTTGTTTTGACTCTTCCATGGCTTGCATTTGGAAGCTGCCAAACATCTAAGTACCATTATATTTTTCAAGCCTATATTTACCCGACAGCTCCAAGCGGCATAATTTATGCTCCATCAGATTATACCGGAGAGTGGCGAATATGGCATACCTCGGGTGATTTATTAATGAAAGGCTTTTACCAAAACGGCAAGTATCATGGTTTATTTCTGTTTTACGATAGATCGACGCCCGAGCCCTACGAGGAAGTACGCTTTGTCAACGGTATAGAAGTTGAAGGGAGTCGCATCAATTTATATAAGCAAAAAGCAGATGATTAGCACATAAAAGGCAAGCTATGAATAAAAAGGTTATCTCAATATTCACCGTTACTTTGCTTACATGTTCGTCTCTCTTCGCCGCCACGCTCTCTGTCGGTCCCGGGAAGGATTTCGGGAAGATTGAGGATGCCTTGAAACGCGCCCGCCCCGGCGACACGGTCAAGGTTTATCCGCTGAAAGACAACGAGCCTTACAAAGGCACGGCGGTTTTTCTTTCGACTCCTAAAATAAGCATTATCGCAGTTCCGGCCAAGGGCAGGGGATATGTCCCCGTCTCCGGCGCTGGGGTGGAGTACAGCGGTGCGGGCAGCGTGCCGCGGGCGATCTTTCAATTCAATAAAGGCGCTGATGGTTGTGTCCTCGAAGGGATCGAGCTTTTCGGCGCGAGCAACAAATCATACAACGGCGCGGGCGTGCGCATCAACGAAGCAAACGACGTCACGATCAGCCATTGTTATATTCATGACAACGATATGGGCGCCATGGCCAATGGCCATCTCAAAAGCAAGACTGCGTCGAACCAGCTTTTCGAGAGTTGCCGCTTCGAGAAAAACGGCAACGCGAACGACCCCGGTATGAACCATAACCTCTACCTCGGCGGCACCAGCGTTACCCTGCGCTACTGCGACGTCTCCAACTCCCTGACCGGGCATAATGTTAAAAGCCGCGCCCATTACACCCGCGTGGAATACAGCTATATCCACCACTCCGCCAACCGCGAGTTCGACCTTGTTGATGAAGGGGAGAACACCGCCGCGCCGGAGAGCCATGCCGTCCTGATCGGCAATATCATTGTCAAAGACCCCGAGTGCAAAGGCAACCGACATACTATCCACTTCGGCGAGGACGGCGGCCACGGCCACGATGGCACGCTCTATCTGATCCACAACACAATCGTCACCCCCTTCCGCTCCGCCGTAATCACCCTCTCCTCGGAAAAAGCGAAAGCCGAGGTTATTGGCAATATCCTCGTCGGCTCCGAACGCAAGGGCGAGAGCGCAATCGCCGACACCGGCAAGCTCGGCAGCGTCGCGTCGGTAGCCGGATCGCACAACTGGTTCACCACCGGCTTCGACAGGCAGGACAAGGTGATGATCGATTGGAAAACCTGCGCCTGGGGTGCAAAACCGGCTTTCAAGGATGAGAAAAGCGGCGATTACCAACTTGTTGGCAAAGTTAAGGGCATAAGCGGCGCGGGGGCTGATATCAAAACCGTAAAAATCCCGCAAACTCTAGGCGCTAAAGATGTTAAGCCAATGTCGACGCAATATTCCAGCCCCCTTGCAGGCCAAAAACGCAAAGACGGCAAGCACCCCACCCTCGGCGCGTGCGAGTAAGATTGCGGCAGGTTTAATCCTTTATACCCTTGCCTTCCGCACCGATTCCGCAATGCCATATCAATATGCACTTGTCTTGATGAATAAGGCTTTCAGCGACAGGCCAACGATGGCAGATGCTTTCGTGTTTTCACGAGAATTCACATATTGAAACGCCAAATTTGATATTTTTGGTGATTTTTATGGCTCCGGAGTCTGATTTTATTACCGATTTTTTACCGAATTATGCGTTAAAATGCTGAAATTAAGGGGTTTTCGCGCATTTCTAGTTTAAGTTGATGTTATCTCCCTTGACATATATAGGGGTTAATGAGATATTTATCCTTTTCAAAGTCCTGTGGTCTGATGGGTTTTGTTTGTTACCCGCATAATCATTCTGGAGTTTGCCTTAATTAAAAACCTGCACGCCTTTTAAACAAGCATTCTGAGTCTGGAACGTGGAGATAAGTGGATGAAATACTTTTTTGTGGTGTGTCTGGGATGCCTTATCCTTGCCAGTATATTTACGCAGATGATGGCACCCGAGTCCAAGAGCGACAAACCCATCGTTTATTGGGTAACCGACCCGAACCCTGCCCGTGAGCTTCAGATCCAAACCTGTTCGGAATGGCAGAAGAAGAACAATATCCCTGAATTTGAGGCCAAGGTCGACACGGCCAACATGGACAAGTCCAAGGTTATTATCCAGGCTGTCTCTGGTGTGGCTTCGGACGTCATCGACCACGCCGGTGGTTCGGCCATGCGTTTTTACCACGAGATCAATTTTCTCGAAGACCTGACCGACGCGGGGCTCAAGCTCGGCTTCGACCCCAGCAAGACCTACAAGGCGATCATTCCCGAAATCACCATCGACGGCCGCCAGTATGTCTTCCCCTGTAACGTAACGGCCCCCCTCTTCTGGATCAACAAGGCGACCTTCAAAAAGTACGGCGTCGAACTCCCGCCCAAGCGCTGGACCCTGGAGCAGTTCGAGGAGCTGGGCAAGAAGTTCGTCGAGGCTGGCAATAAAGGCAGGCCCCGCAAGGACGTATTTTTCGCTGACGGAAGCAAAACCGCGATCTGGTACAGAAGCCTCGGACTTGACATTTATAACGAAACCCTCAGTGCCTGCATCATGGACGACCCGCGCTATGTAAAGATTCTCCGCCTCGAATACAAGTGGACCTATGACGACCACCTGCTTCCCAGCGAAGCGGACAGGCAGTCTTTCTCCACCGAATCCGGCTACGGCGGTTCGAGCCTCCAGCTCTTCAACAACGGAAATTACGGTATGATCTTCAGCGGCCGTTACGCCCTCATCCAGATGCGTAAATTCGGCGCCATGGAGCTTACCGTGGTCGAGCCCCCCCACGGCGGATATCCGAATACCTTCACCACAACCCGTGCGGCAGGCGTTTACAAGGCAGGCAAGCACAAGGATCTCGCCACCTATTTCATCGCCTACCTCGCCAGCGAAGATTACAACATGAACATTGTTCATGACGGCGATGCCCTTCCGCCCAACCCGGAATTCACCAAGTCCGAGGAGTTCCTCCGTCCCAAGGATTATCCCAACGAATGGGGCTGCCACGAGATGTTTACCCAGGCCATGGACGAGATTGCGATCGTGAACTCCGCATCCCCCTTCATCCTGCAGGACGTGGCCAACCGCATCATCAGCAATTACGAGAAGAGCTACATGTCCAAGATCTGCAGCGCCGAAGAGGCGGCTGCCAGGACCCAGAAAGAGGTCAACAACGAGATACAGCTGAATCTCAAGGACTACCCCAAGATGAGGCCTCTTTATGAAGAGCGCGTAGCTTTACAGAAAAAGATAGACGAGTACCGCAAGGCAGGCAAGAAGGTTCCCCTCGAATGGATTTCCAACCCCTTCTTCCGCAGGTATTACGTGGATATGGGATGGGCCGAAACTAAGGCCGAAAGCAAATAAAGGCGGAGTAGACAATGGCACTTAACGAGAAAGATCGCAGAAACATGATGCTCGGGCTCGCCTTCCTGGGGCCGAACATCTTTGGTTTTCTGTTCTTCACGGTCCTGCCGCTGATCCTGAGTCTCGTACTCGCGTTCAGCAACTGGGACCTCAAGCTGCACAACATGTTCAGGGAAGAGACGATCGAGTTCGCGGGAATTGAAAACTTCACGCGCCTCTTCGCCGACCCCAAGTTCCTCCAGTATTTCGGAAACACCCTCTTCTTCATGATGGGTATACCTTTCGGAATCATCGGCAGCCTTGGCGCCGCCATGCTTCTGAGCCAGGAACTCAAGGGCAAGAACAACCGCGTCTTCGGCATGCTCATCGCCGGAGCGGTTCTCTTCGCCAGTACGGTCATGCTTACCGCAATCGGAATGGGCGCCACCGCCCTGACGCTGCTGGTTCTCGGCCTTGGCGGTATCTTCCTCGTGGGTGGTGTCATCGGAGGCAGCACGGTTTACCGTACGCTCTTCTTTATCCCGAACTTCACCTCCGGCGTGGCTGTCTACATTCTCTGGAAAAAGCTTTATAACCCCCAGACCGGCCCGATCAACAATGCTCTGGCCGGCCCCCTCGACTCCCTCGGCAAGATGATCAACGGTATCCCCGGCGAGGTTGTCCACGGCGGGATGTGGGCCTGTTTTGCAGTGGTCGCCCTCGTCTTCGGCTACGGCTTCTACAAAATGCGCTGCATGCTCAAGGACGGCGCAATCGGCTGGTTGAGCATGGTTCTCGGCGGGGTCTTC
>JAFGWW010000053.1 GCA_016936955.1 Planctomycetota bacterium
AGGGTTTCCTGAATCTGCTGTTCCCGTTCACCGGAGCCGTCCGACTTGAAAAGCACGCGTACTGCTGCGGTGTAGGTCTTTGCCGACGGATCAGAGCACACCCATGCGTGGGCCTCAAGAGTTTCAAGAATGCGTAGCAGGGTCGCTTTGGAGACGCCGGTATAGGTGGAAATCTTCTGCAGAGTCGAGGGCCCGGCGCTCATCAGGAATTCCAGTACCAGAATCGCCTGATGAACCGCCGGCGCCTTGTATTTGATTTTCAATCCGGAACCGCTCATCAATCAATTTCCTCAACCGGCTTGTCGCCGACCTTTGCCTGCAGGGCGTGAAGCTCCTTCTTCAAAGCGGAGACCGTATCCCTGTATCCGGGATCATTGTACACATTTTTCATCTCATGTGGATCGTTTCTCAGGTCAAAAAGTTCCCATTCAGGTTGCTTTGACTCGTCGACCGTATTGGGCTGCCCCATGGCTTCGCCGTAATAGTAAATCAGTTTGAAGTCCTTGGTGCGGATGCCGTAGTGCGCGCTTACGTAATGGTGGGAAAGGTGCATCCAGTACCGGTAATACATTGACTCCTGCCACCCTTCCGGAGCCTTGCCCGAGAGGAGGGGGCGGAAAGAATAGCCTTGCAGGTAATCCGCCGTCTCTACCCCCGCCCAGTCGGCGAAAGTGGCGGGTATGTCGACATTGGTCATGATATCTTCGCATACGCTACCCGCCTTGATCTCTTTCGGATAGCGGACAATAAATGGCATGCGGAGCGATTCTTCATACATGAACCGCTTGTCGAACCAGCCGTGGTCGCCGAGGAAAAAGCCCTGGTCGCTGGTGTAGATGACAACCGTGTCATCCAGCACGCCTTCGGCCTCAAGCTCGTCGAGCAGGCGCCCAACATTATCGTCCACCGAGGCGATGCAGCGCAGGTAGTCCTTGATGTAGCGCTGATATTTAAATTCAACCAGTTCTTCGTGGCTGCCGAAGGTGACCGCTTTGCCGCTCTCGCTGGGGGTGAGGGAGAACCCGTCGAGGCTGTCCGGGTAAGGGATCTTCGCCCCTCCGCTCTCGCCCTCCGGCGGCACGAGCTTGAGATCGAAATAGGTCATGTCTGTTGTAATCCGCATCTTGGCTTCCCGTGCGGCATTGGAGCGGTTTTCATAATTGTCGAAGAGCGTCACCGGCAGGGGCAGGGTCTCGTCTTCGTACATGTGCTTGTGCTTTTCGTCCGGCTCCCAACTGCGGTGCGGGGCTTTGTGGTGGCAGTTGATGAAAAAGGGCTTTTCTGGGTCGCGGTTCTTCAGATACTCAATAGTCAGATCGGTTATGATATCAGTGCTGTAGCCCTCGTACTGGATTTTCTCGCCGTTCCTGACCATCTCCGGGTTGAAGTACGGCCCCTGTCCCTGAAGGATATTCCATTCCTCAAAACCGGTAGGCCAGTGCTCCAGTCCTTGACCAAGATGCCATTTCCCGAAAATAGCGGTCTGGTATCCCACAGCTTTCAGCTCCTTGGCGATGTTGGGAAGGGAATTGTCCAGATGGGCGCCGATGGTGGTTACGCCATTGATATGGTTGTAGGTGCCGGTCAGGATTGCGGCGCGGCTTGGTTCGCATATGCTGTTGGTGCAGAAGCAGTTATCAAACCTGATGCCTTCGTTGGCAATGCGGTCAAGGTTGGGGGTCTTGTTTACCCGGCTGCCATAGCAGCTCAGTGCGTGGGCGGCATGGTCGTCACTCATAATGAAAAGAATATTGGGGCGCTTGCTCTTGGACATCACGGTCTCCTGAAATAAGATTTCATATGTGAAATAAAGTGTACTTGCGGATTTTACTCTCTGGATGTCACTCAGCAACTTAAAATTTGAAAATTATTGCCTCTCGCTAAAAGTTTAGGGCGAATTTGACTTACGCTCATGGTCTGTCCGCAAGTTTCTGATAGCTGCGTTGATAAATGAAAAACCCCTCGGCGCAAAGGTCGAAGGGCTTGGGGTTGTGATATAAGATTCAGCGTGTGTTTTTAGCGGGCCGTGAGCGGGGCGGTCCATGCTATCGGCTGGTCTTTCGCTCCGGCCGCCCTGACCATGCAGCGGATCTGGCAGCCTTTGTCTTCTGGCAGGACGGTATAAGTGTTGGACGGTCCGAAGCCGCGCGGGTAGCCGTCGGAATGCCAGTAATACCAGACGTCTTTGCAATCCTTGACATTGGCGTTGCAGGTGACCACGCTCCCGGATTCTGCCGTTCCCTTGAGGGTAGGTCTGCCGGTGAAGGGGGCGCCGGGCGTGACGTCTACCTCGGACACGGGTTGGAATGCCTCAACCTTGTCGAGCACAAGGTCGTACTTGAGCGACTCGTTCATGCCCTTCATATCCTTGAGGCACGTATCAATATACATATACAGGCGCTCGCGGTATTCGGGGGTGGTGTCGACTCTGACAACCTCTACGCCATCAACGTTGATGTAGGTGAGGTCGTCTTCGATCCAGACCTCCCATGTATGATAGTTCCCGTCCCATGCGTTGATGCCGCACACTGCTTTACCTGCGGTGAGTTTCAGGCTTTTGAGTTCCTTGGGGGCAGACTTCTTCATGGTGTCGATAGCAGAGTGGCCGAACATTCCCTTGAACCGGCCGGTATGGACGTGGCTTGCGCCGTAGTTGTCCCAATCGTCGTCCAGTTCGATAATATCGAATTCGATGCGTTCGCCCGTCCGCCAGAAGAGGGATTCAGTGTTGTAAAACCAGATGGGGCAGGGGAAGAGTCCGGGGCCGATGTTGTTCAGCTTTGCGCGGACGCGGAAGCCTTTCAGTCCCGCCCATGAATATCCAAAGCCTGCTTCGTTGACGCTGGTGAACTGGGAGTTGCGCCATTGGGCGGGTTTGCCGTTCTTCGCGGGTATCGCGCAGTAAAGGCGCATGGTCAGGTTCTTAGCCACGGGGTCGAGAAGGTAAACTTCCTTGAATGGAAGGTCGTTGCCGTCTTTGCAGATCGCCTTTCCGCCTACGGCGCAGTTGGTGCCGGGGGCGAACCAGATCTGATTGCCGCCGCCCATATCATAGGTGCTGTCGCCTACCGAGGAGCCGTTTATGGAGCGGGGGCTGACTGCGGCTGGCTTGCGGAAATCGTCGCAGAATACGCGAACCCAGCCGGATCGGTCGGGCTGCACCTTGCTGACCGGCTCTCCCTGATGGGATAGGCGCTTATCCTTGGGGTTTGCCTCTTTCCACTTTGCCCAGCGGTCGGCGTTGAAAGTGTAGCGCTGCGGGAAATCTTCCTCGTCGATTACCGGCTTGAAGGCAGGAGCCGCCGCCGCACCGCCGGGAAGTTCGGCCGCGCGAATGAGGGCCCATGCTTCCATCTTTTCGACAACCCGTTCGGAGAGTTCTGATTGCCCAATCCACAGACCGTCAAGTGCCCAGGCCGGGGATTTCGACGCCTTGTCGCCGATACGGCTCTCGATTATATCCTCGGGGCGTTCGGTGGAGAAACTTTCCGTCGGAGACGGCTGTCCGCAATCCTTGCCGTTGATTCTCAGGAACAGACGCCCGTGGCGGCGATAGGTGAGTACCACGTTCCAGCGCCCGTCTGTCGCCACGCTTTCGGCCGGGGTTTTGAGCTGGTGTTTCTTGGTGCCACGGTAATAGGCGCTAACCGAGTGGTCGGACTTGTCGTAATCGATGCGCGGGATCCAGTTGCCGGAGCGGCCGTTGGGTTGGGGGCCGTCGTTGATGCGGAGGATGCTCGCGATATTTCCGGAGCCGCTTGACGCGTCGGCGCGGAAGATGACCAGCGTCCAACGGTACAGCGCGTTGGCATCGCTGTCTTTTTTGAACGCCAGATACTTGGCTCCGTCGGCGGCGAATTCGATACCCTTGCCTTTTGCTTTTATGACCGGCTCCGACCCTGCGGGAGCTGCGGCTTTTTCGTCTTTTCTTTCCATCGCCATGACGCCGCCGGATTTTATCGAGCTTACGGGGCCTGTATGCTCCACGCTTTCCTGAGTGAAGGAGTTAATGATCATCTCGGGGAAGGCGTCGATAGTCCACGCCGCAGGCTTGACGGCGATAGTCAGGGTGGTGTCTTTTGAAGACCCGTCGGCGCTTTTTGTATCCCTGACCGTGATCTTTTTAGTGCCGCCTGCCGGGATATTATTGATGCCGCGTACAAGGTTACCATCTGAATTGATATCAAAACAGCCGTCGGGATCGACGATGACGCGGGTCGAGCCTTCAGCCAGTTTGGGCAGTTTGCATACCTTGGTGCCTGCCTGTGTTGGCGAATTGGTGATGGTCGCATCCGGCGGGGGAGCCTGCACTACCTTGGTCTTGACGCTTTCGGAAGTGGTCGCGCTTTTTCCTCCCGCTCCGCTGCCGGGAGCCTTCTGCTCATACTTCCCCTTCGCTATCATCAGGAGCACAGCCACCAAAATTACCAGAGCGAGGATTATAACGGACGACCGATTCATGCTTTCTCCTTGAGGTATCAGAGTCTTGCGGCAAAGGTATATTGCTGCCTGCATGGCGCAGGCTTGGGTTTCTTCAGATACTGTTGAGTTTAGATCTCAGCGTGCGTGGATAAGCGCATACCATTACCACTCTATCATAAAAAGAGCGTCTTAGAAATGATTGGCGTGCAGGTTTATTTAACCGGAACGCACATTTAATATATAAAACTATTCCGCCGCCTCTGGCCTGAAGCGTTCCGAAACCCTCTCCACTCCACCCCTCGGCCCAGTGGTTTGCTTGTAGCCGGATTCATCGTCCCATTCCGCCAGCGCCGGATACGGGTAGATCGGCATGGAGAACTCAACTTTCTCTTCGACTTTGCGCTCGCCCTTGATCATGCCGGGGGCGACGCCGTTCTCGCGCCAGTTTACAATGATATCGAATGTGTTTTCTAGGGTGGTTATGCCGGGCCCGTTGCCGCCATGGTCTTTGCCGGGAACCATGTAGAACGTGAAGAATGATTTAACTTTTTCGATAGAGCCGAAATGGTCAATCACCCTTTCGTAATAGTCAAGGGTCGCGTGGTAGGGCACGATCGGGTCGGCCGAGCCGGAGGCCATGAATATCTTGCCGCCATTTTTCTCAAACCGGCTCAGATCCGGATTCTCAGCATTCAGAAGCGGCCCGAGAGTTGCGGTGTATGTGTCGATGTCCTTGTCAAAATCGATGTCGGCAAAGTCCTTGTCCGCTCCAAAGACCCAGCGGAAGAGATAAAGATTACCGGCTGCGTTATTAAAAGTACTTCCGAGCGGGACGCCGCCGAAGATGCGCTCTCCGGTGGTCGAATTTGTGGGGCCTTCAAAAATTCTTCGGAGAGCTTCCGCGTGCTTGTCGCCTAGAGTTGAATCTTTCTTCCTCGCAAGATCGATAACCGCTTCGATATCACTGGCATCACATCTCGGGTCGGTAACAAACTTCCCTGCCGTGGGGGAGGGCTCCCGGTCTGCCATGTATTCGTTGGCGGCTGCGATTACGCTCTTCTCTTGATCTTCGCTGAATGGGCACGCCTGGAGTATCTGGTAATTCCACAGGAAATATGCGTGGAGCGGGGTGCGGCCGTGAGCCGGAACCATGGCGACGATCCCGTCGTAATCCTCCGGATAACGCTGCGCTTCCTGCAAACCCTGCTGGCCCCCGGTGGAACCACCGAGAAAATAGGAATACTCCGGAGCCTTGCCATAAAATTCCTCAATAACCTGTTTCGAAACGGTCGTCATGAGGTGGGTGGCGCGGTAGCCGAAATCTTTCCATACTTCGGGATTTCCGATTCCCGAGTCGGAGTCCGGCGATGTTCCCATGTCGGTTGTCGCTACGGCGCAGTTTTTTGTAAACTGTCCGATCATGGAGCCGGCGTTTATGTTCCCCGCCGCGCCGCCGTTCCCGTGGCCCACAAACCTGCCGTTCCAGTTCTCCGCATCAGGCAGCCAGATCTCGACGTTGATATTCGAGCCCTCGGCCGGGTTCAGGATGATCTTTACTATTGTCCGCGGCGGAAGGTTTTCAAGTATCTTCCCGTCCGTTTGGGTCATGGTCGGGCTGTCCATGCGCTCACATGATACTATTCTGCCGGATTCAATCTTCAGATTTCTCATTGCTGCCTCTCCTCGAACCATCTGCGCATGTGGTCTTCAAGCCTGCTGCCGGTGGGGATTACTACGATCATGGTGCAGAGGCTTAGGAGGTTAAGGAAAATGATTATCGCGAAGGCGATTGTGTCTGCAATGATGCTTACGTAAGTCATTAGCGCGAGAAGGGAGAGCACCAGCGCGTAAATCGCCGGGGCGTGGGCTATCGAGGCAAGAATAATGGAGGTCACAAGATAGGCGCCGAACTCCTGCTTGATGATCTCGTCTGTGCTTTCGGTTGCCTTTGATACAGCATTCGGTTTGCGCTGCGCCTTGAGGATTACAGGGCCCAAAAAAAGGGAGGGCAGGGCGGTAATAATGCCGACCGGCAGCATGATATAAGCAATGAGACTGAAAGAATTCTCCGGCATCGGGTTTACCGGGGGGTGCCAGTAAAGAGCCAGTAAAGCGACAATTATGGCGTAGATGAAGTTCGATGAGAGGATGGCGATTCCGATCAGGCTGGACACGAAGGAGCTGTCCTTGAATGCTTTCTGCTCGAGTATTTCATCGATGGTCATTTGGCGCAATGCCCCGCATAGCATTTATTTGTAGAGATGGCTGAATGCGTGCTTTTTCTCGCAGAGGTCGGAATAGGTGTCTTCCAGTTCGGTGACAATGCGGGTGGCGGAGAAGCGTTGGACGCTTTTTGTGGCCTGTTCGCGCAGGATAGACCTTTCAGCCGGTTGCAGGGCGTGGTCGATGGCTACGGAAAAGGCTTCGGGCGTTGCTTCGGTTACCAGAAGCCCGCCGCCGTTGGAGAGCATCTCCGGAACGCCTCCGATTTTCAGGGCAACCACCGGAACGCCAGCAGCCTGACTCTCAAGTACCACCTTCCCGAAACCTTCCCTTGTGCTGCAGAGTACGGTAACGTCGAGGGCGCGGTAGACGCGGGCCATGTCGTTCCTGTTGCCGGTGAAGGTAACGAAGCTGCCGAGGTTCATCTCCCGGGCTCTTGCTTCGAGTTCCTGCCGCATGCTGCCGTCTCCGACGATCGCGAAGTGGACGGCCGGGTCTTCGTCAACAAGCCTTCTGGCAGTCTGGAGAAAAAGTTCGTGGTTCTTGAATGGATGCAGCCTGCCTACGATGCCAACGGTGGGGAGGTCGGCGGGAAAACCTAGCTCCGCTTTCATGGCGGCGGCGGAGGTGGTCTTGTCCTGATAATCCGAAGGCTCGATAAAGTTGTGGAGTATCTTGAGCTTTTCCTCCGGCTCGTCACCAGCGCCAAGCCGCGTGAGGCGAACCTCGTCGGAGACGCAGAAAATTGCATCAGTCCTTTTGGAGAGGAATCTGGTCAACCACTTCTGCCGGGATTTGTGCTCAAGGATGGTGTCGTGGTGGTGGGCGCAGATTACCGGGGCCTTCGCCCACAGGGCGGCAATGCGGCCCGCGTGGTTGGCCCGGCGAAGACGGGTGTGTACGACATGTATGCCGAGCTCGCGTCTCACT
>JAFGWW010000457.1 GCA_016936955.1 Planctomycetota bacterium
ACGGCGACGCATTCCTTGTCCGTCTCCCAGTCTTTGGCGACTGGAAATGGGGGGTCGGCAAAGATGAAATCGAACTCGTCGCTCAGTCCGGCAAGAACCCTTTCCGCACGCCCGGTGATTACCGTCCCCTTGTCATCAAGCTTGCAGCGTTTGAGATTGTCCGTAATGACGGAGGCTGAGTTCCGGTCCATCTCGATGAAGACCGCCTTCTGCGCGCCGCGACTGAGGGCTTCTATCCCCATGGAGCCGCTGCCCGCATAAACATCAAGCACCCTCGCCTCGACGATAGCATCGCCTATGGAATTGAACAGCGCCCCCCTGGCCTTTTCGAGAAAAGGCCTTGCGGCACTGCCGGAAGCGACCTTGAGTTCGGTTCTTCGTGCGATTCCGGCAATGACTCTCATAAATTATTACCTGCTGAAACTACAGGAACGAACGGCTTGAATCCGTGCAATAACGCCGCAACAGACTGACATTTACAGCTCAGTACTAGGAATCAGACTCGCCGTCGTCGTCAGTGACAGGACTTGGGTTAAGAGCGGAAACTTCGGAACGGATGGTTTCAAGGTTACTCAAGATATTATCGCGCAAACGTGATATCACATCCGCAGGCATGTCAACATTCATCTCAAGAGACGCCATGGCTCCTTCGAGCGAAGAGGTCAGGCGCTGCGATTCGGAAGCGAGCTTGTCGTATTGCTCCATAACTTTGCTCGTGCTGTCGCCCGACTCCAAAGCACGGGTAATGGCATTAAGCTTTGTCTGAACCTCGTCGACACGTTTCTGCTCTTCTTTGGCGCTGATAAGGCTGCCGTCGGCTTTGAGCTCCGCCACCTTCCGCTTGCCATCATCGATCTGCTCACGCAGGGTGACCTGCTCCAAAAGCATATCGGAGTGGCCTTCCTTCGCCCTCTCGCTTACGCTCTGGAACTGGGAAAGCATAACCCGTATAGCGCCCACGGTGGCTTCGCAGTAGATGTTGTATTTCTTCAGAATAAGGTCAGGCTTGGGGGCATCTTCATCGTTAGCCTGCTCAAGATTGCTCAGGGCGGAATTGAAGTCTCTCAAGTCCTTGCGTTCCTCGCCCCAACGCAGATAACGCTCGGCCATCGATAGCGGCTCAAGGAACTTCTGCGAAGCGCCCTGATTTCCCATAACAACCGAACCAATAAATTTTAGGAAGTCGCCAAAGATACTCATTTTTCAGCAGATCCCCCGAATCTTGTTGCGTGCGGGTTGCAGGGAATACTCCATGCATCATCGCCACACGAGCCTAAAGACAACAGTTAAAGAGCCATAACACCTTGGTGATTATACAGTAGCACAGATAGCGTCTCAAGAAAAAACAATCACCCAAAACCGAATATATTATGCAATTACACAAAAAAACGGGCTCCATAACAGAGCCCGTCTGATAGATGATGATAATCGGCGCAATTACTGCGGAAGAGCGGGGAGCTGCTGAACCTTCTCCCTTACCCCGACATTAACCGCACCGAACTTGGGATGAGGCATAGCGCGGCAATAGGTCGGGAAAACTTTTGTAACGACCAGAACCGTCTGGCCTTTTCCGCTGCCGGAACCGAAGAGCATACCCTTGCTTACGCCGTCGCGCTCACCTGCGCCAAGAATAATGGTAGAATCGGCGCCTTCCCCGTCCATCGCAAGAACACTTGCCTTCAGCACCTTGACATCAGTGGTATCGCTATCTTTCTTCAACAGGCTGGAAGAAGAGACCAGATCAACGGGGCCTGACTTCTTGGCGGCGGGAGGAGCACTGAAAAAGCTTCCGCTATCTCCGTCCATTGAAAGCGCCGGGGTAAATGCGGGGGTGGATTTTCCGTCGCCCTTCACGTCACTCGGAGCCCAGCCGCTCGATCCGTCCATATTTAGGATATCGTCCTTTATGGCCGGGGCGGGAGTCTTGCTGGCGACAAACTTACCGTCGTCCTCTCCGAGCTTATTGAGCATTGAGGGGTCTTCATTCAGCATCTTGCGGATTTTCTCTAGCGTCTTGATGCGCTGGGTTGTGCTGTTATGACGGCTCTCGTACTCGTGCATGAGCTTGGCTAGTTCGAGGGATTTTTCGCGGTAATCGCTGAGCCGCTGCTCTTCAAGCTTCTGGCGCGCCTTGAGGCTTTCGTATTCTTCATCAAGAGCGCCACCCACAAAAGCAACATCCGGCTTGCCGGGATTGTTGTAATTTGACCCGGCGGTCTGGCTCAGCTTGCCACTCTCATCAGAATCAGCGGCCGACGCCACTGCCCCGGCATCAACATCCGCCGATTCTGCGGCAGTAGAGCTCTTATCAGTGGCGGCAAAAGGCTTGCTAAAAAACTTACCCACAGACCCGACCGTATCCGAACCACAACCAGGACTCAACATCGACGCAATAGCCATGGTTCCGATCCAGAACAAGGACTTAACTTTCATAGCTGGCCTTTCCTTTCAAGTAAAGCATTGCAGTACACGCCGCAC
Source organism: Planctomycetota bacterium (assembly GCA_016936955.1). Taxonomy (GTDB): domain Bacteria; phylum Planctomycetota; class SZUA-567; order SZUA-567; family SZUA-567; genus JAFGWW01. Next base: position 2,479 of record JAFGWW010000457.1, read on the forward strand.
GGTAATGCAGGCACGTGAAAATATAACTTTCTTGAATATTATCGGCCAGAATTGGTGAGGGACATGAGCAAAAGAACGGGATTTGATAAAATTATTTTCCCGGTCTTATACATATGAAAGGAACGGCAAAAAGGGCCGCCAGCAAAGCCTATCCGGCAACCTCGCGCTTGTCGAAGCTGCGAAGCCCCATGATAAGGAAGAATACCGAGTAGAGGATGATGTAGATGAAAGACAGGCCGAAATGAGTCCACGAGATGGTCTCAAGGCATGTAACCTCGTTCGGGATCTCCAGATATCGGAGGTTCGGTATGGCGTAGTAGACGGCCAGCAGGGCAAGCTTGGCAGCTTTGGGGAAAGCGGGAATGTACATGAAAGCCTGAATGTACGCCACCAGATAGCCAAGAAGCACGTAAAAGGCGGTGAAAAATATTATCGGAATTTCGGAGAGCATGGTGCTCAGGAAGATAACCACTGACGCAACCAGAACAGACTGGAAGAGCCCAAGGAAAATTTTCTGGAGAAAATGCACATCCGGCGGAACATCAATTTCGCAGAGCGCCGCCTGCACCGAACTGCCGAGAATGGTTACCGAGGAGAGAATAAGGGTGGTGAAGAGGGCCACATAAACCAGCCCGAAAAATTTCCCGAGAACGATATCGGCCTTGGTCAGTGGCTTTGACAGGATAACCAGAATCGTACGCGTATCGATATCGCGCGGAATCTCGGTCGACCCCATGACGATTACCAGCAGCATGCTTACCATGCCGATGAGCCACGCGGTGAAAGAACGCGCCTCGATCAGTTCAACTTCCGGAGGATTCGGGCCGCCCCTGAAAAGCATGTAAAGAATAAAAATACCACCGCCAAGGAGTAGGCGGATAAACCAGCCAGTGGTAATCCGCTTAAAAGCATACTCGGCTATGGTGAAAATTACATGCAGATCCAAGGTAAACCCCGTGACAAACAGGAAGTGTGTGAAGCAAAAACAAGCGCCCGGGCAAGAGCCAGTCCTGCCCGGGCGGTTAGATCAAGACTATTTATTATCCTTCATCTCTTTCTGATAGAGCTCGTACTGATCCTTGAGACGCTCAATTCCCTTGCCACCGAGAAGCTTCTTGAGAGCTTCAAAATCCTTGGCAACAGGCTTGCCGGTAAGGGTATTGAAGTCACCCTTGACCGGGGTTATGCGGCCGTTCACCTCGTAATCATAGAGGTCGATGCCGAAAGGAACAACTGCAGTACCGCTGACGTGGTCATACATATCGCCGGCATCGTAGGCGGCGAGACTGACCGGGGAGAAATTGGTGTCGTTGTTGATCTTGCGGAAGATACCCTTGACGACGGAGACGCGCTTCTCGACGTCGGCCGGAGCCTTGCCAGCCTTCTTCTCGCCAAGATAAGTGGCCATGAGCTCGCGGCAGCGCTCTACGATGCGGTTGCGGAGCCGGTTCATGGAATCGCTGGATTCCTGCGCCATCTCGTATTCCGGAACTTCCGGCTCTCCCTCTCCGGGCGCCTTCTTCACAGCCGCAGCATCCTTCGCCTTATCATTACCCTCAGCCTTTTCCTTGGCGTCGATAGCAGCGTCGGCGCGCTTCATCTCGTTTACGCGTTTCCAGTAGTAATTGTTCCAAGCCTGAACCTCGCGGTAGCTGTCACCGTAGTCGCCGTTCTTCTTGGCGATGGTGTGAAGAAGCATGTTCTCGACAAACCACGGGGGATTATCTCCCTCAAGGGCTTTGTTCAGATAGGAGATGGCGAGGTCGTAGTGCTTCTTGCGCTCATCATCGGTCGTGGCGTTGCGGGCGCGGATCTGGATAATCCAGTGGGCGGCCTGATAAGGAATTTCGTAGTCCTTGCTCGCGGAATACTTACCCGCCTTGTCGATAAGGTCGAGGGCAAGCTGCGCGTCCTTATGATATGCGATATGCCCGGCGCCGATCTTATATACCGGAACAAAGTCGGGGTCGAGATCGGTAATGCGCTGGAACTGCTTGTTGAAGAAATCCAGCTCATTGTCGGTCATCTTGCCCTTGACCTTGCCGAGATAGTTGATCGTCTGCATCCACTTGATATCGGCGGCGAACTTGTCGAAACCGACATAAGGCATGTAGACCATCTCCTGCCTCGCCTCCGAACCGATGTGGTACTGATCAACCCTGCGCTGGCGCATCTCCTTGGAAATGAGGAACGAGCCTACAAGGCCGACAATCAGGATAAGAGCGCTTATTTTCGGAAAATTCTGCATCTTCTATCTCCCCTTCTGCTTGAAGCAAGAACAAGACCTCTATTTTTATTCAAATTATTAAACTAGGAAATATCCTTCCGGCTGAACATGACAATCGCCAGTCCGGTAACCGCAAGCGCATAGCACAGGCCATAGAGAGCGCCAAGCCCGACAAATGCGGCAGGAATATCAACGCCGTGACTTACCTCAGTCTTGATGTCAAGATTATAGAAATTCGGAAGCACATAGTAAAGAGCGTCTGTAAGAGCGCCAGGTTTCATGCGCGGGAGCATGTGTATGGCGTGGCCGACCACAAAGACCACGAAAAGCACGATAGCCGCGAGCGAATCGGTAAGGAATATGCTAAGGAACAGGCCGATAGCGGTGAGGACAACGGCCTCAACGGCTATAAGGCTGCCACCCGCCACAATTCCCGTCGGGAAATCCCCAAATGCAAGTTTGTAAGCCATGATCGAACCGACCAGGATGATGGCAATATTGAATATCGCAAGGGCGCTGACGCCGAGGAATTTGCCCCAGACAAAAGCGCTGCGGCCCATGGGCTTGGAGAGGATGAACTGGGCGGTTCTGTCGCGAAGCTCGCGCGGGATCTCGAAAGCCGCAACCATCGAGGTTATAAGCCCGACCACCAGCATGAGGGCAAGGGCGCAATCTACCATGAGCTGGTCCTGCAGCCCGAGGGAAAGCTCGCCATAGGTTGACATGGCGTAAACGTCAAGCACGCAAATAATCAGAATGAGATATAATGCCTTCATCCTCGCCACGCGATAGAACGTGCTCTGCGCTATTGTTATGATGTCATTCATGCCGTTTCGGCCTCCTTCAACCGAGCCTCGTCATCCCCAATACGCCGAAGGAAAGACTCTTCCAGCGTTTCACGCTTCGATACGACCTCGTCGATATCTCCGCCGTTCTGCTTGATAAATGCAGCCATGGCCTCCCGGCTTTCCTTGCCCGGAAGATCAAACCCCCAGCGGTCGCCTTCCTTGACGATGCCCTGGGCAATGGTTCCCGCCTTGTCGATAATCTCCGGCGAAAGGCCTTTTGCATACATGCGAAGGCCGGTTTGCATGAGGATCTCATCCATCGGTCCTTTGATCAGGAGATTGCCGTGGTTCATGATGGAGACCTCGTCGCACATCTCCTCCACGTCCGCAAGGATGTGGCTGGAAAAGAATACGGTCTTTCCTTCATCCCTGAGGTCGATAAGAATCTGCTTTACTTCTCGACGGCCAAGGGGGTCGAGGCCTGATACGGGTTCGTCCAGAACAATCAGGTCGGGGTTGTTTATCAGGGCCTGGGCAATGCCAAGGCGTTGCAGCATACCCCGGGAGTAGCCCTCGATTCTGTCATCGCCAGCCTTCGAGAGCCCCATCTTCTCGAGCAGTTCATCCGCGCGGCGAT
>JAFGWW010000054.1 GCA_016936955.1 Planctomycetota bacterium
ATCGTCGCCATCCCCGCCACCGCCGGCAGCTATTTCATCAAAGGCATGGCCGACGACATCATCATGAAAGCAAACCTCCTCGTCCTCAATACCCTCGACCGCTTCCGAACCGAATAAGCGCCCCCATCCCGGACGCAGCAAAGGATCTGCCTTTGAATAAGGAATAGCGGACGGGAAAACAAGTAACGCCGAATAAACCGACCGCGACTGCAACGCGCTCATGTTGCCAGCCGCGCTCCGGTCAGGGCGCCGCCAAATCCCTTTCCTGCTTGCCAATCATCTCGTTTCAAACTACCATATCTTTCAGCAGCGAATCACAATGAATAACAGGGCGGGCAGGGTACAGTGTTCTTGTGCTTTGCACATCAACGTGAATGTCGGTGCTGCCTGCTAAATGTCAGGAATGTCGTTGGGGGACGGTTGAGGTGAACATAATACCCTATACTTCTGTTGACTCTCTCCTTTTCGGCGAGAGTACGATAAATGACTGTATCAAGTTGTATGGCGAGCCTGAAAGAACTAGCGTAAAGCGCTATGGTATAAAAGAGTATCGCTATAAAGGCTTTATTATGCGATTCGAACCTGAGAAGGGTTCTCTACGCGAATGCACACTTCTGCCATACTCAAAAGCTGTATTTTCAGACTTGCCTGTGACTTGGGACACTTCCTTCTTAAGACAAGCCTGTGCGATGGACTCAGCACCTGTTGACATTTTTGGGTTCATTGTCCTCAGGGATATTGGCCTTGCAGTTACAGGTATTCATGATGGGGATACGGGGCAGCTTGCTGTGACAGCATTTTCAAGAGGCGACTTCGATGATCTGATGGGAGATGCAAAACCATTCACTATAGATTGAGTTCAAAGTACCCGCGGGTGGCAACGATTGAATTTTCAATCGGTGGTGCAAAGCAACGGAAAAGAATTGCTTTTAGTCAATCGATGAATCGAATACGATGATATCATCACAGGCGCACCAATCGGGGAACCTCGACTTTCTGTCCTGCTGACACTGATTACATGCAATCGGTGCTGCCTGCAGTAAGGCAAGCCATGTTAAGGATTTACAGGCATGAATGCGGAGATGTACAGGTCTGGAGCAGTGTGTATTGCGTCTGATCTTGACCATGTGGTTAGGATGGGTCCTTGACTAACGCTATAATTATGGGATAATTATAATATATGGCTTCCATATCATTTGAATGGGACGAATCAAAGAATCGTTCGAACCAGAAAAAGCATAGAGTATCTTTTGAGGAAGCCCAGACGGTTTTTCTTGATGAGCATGCGGTGCAGTTCTTTGATGAGGCTCATTCTGGAGAAGAAGACCGGTTTCTGATGTTGGGACTAAGTTCCCATCTTCGAGTATTGCTGGTTGTGCATGCGTACAGGGAAGAAGATGAGGTAATACGGATTATATCCGCGCGCGCCGCAACCGGGAAAGAACGCGAGCTCTATAAAGGAAGCAGACCATGAAAAAAGAATACGATCTTTCAAAAATGAAGAGCAGGAAAAACCCGTTTGCTGCGCGGTTGAAAAAGCAGGTTACCATTCGCATGGGCGTTCAGGTTGTGGATTACTTTAAGCAAATGGCCGAAGAGACGGGTATCCCATATCAGAATCTGATCAACCTGTATCTTCAGGAATGCGTAGAAAAGCATCGCCGCCCCTCCCTGGAATGGGTCTCCTGAAAATCCGCTGAATCGATGAATCGAATACGATGATATCATCACAGGCACACCATTCTGACAAACTCGACATGTCTTACAAACAAAAACCCCCGGCTTTCGCGCCGGGGGTTTTGGGTTTTGCGATTGCGGCGTGCGGCTTTATTTGGTCTTGTACACCCGGACGTAGTCGATGAAGGAATCGTCGGGGAGTTTGTCATCCACCGGCTTGCCTGACCAGCCGCCGAGTTCGTCGGAGATCAGGATGCTGAGCGGCACCTGGCAAACGTCGCCCGCGTCGGTGCGCCACGTCTCCTTGCCGTCCACGTAGAAGACATAGCCGTGCTCGAACCAGTCCACGGCGAAGGTGTGGTAGCCTTCGTCAAGATTGGGAACCTCCGGGTGCCATCCGGTCGATTTGTGGTCGTCGCCGTAGCCGTCCCAGTGCAGGGCGTGGCTGGCCTTGTTGGCTCCGCGCCAGGGGGATTCGACAATGTCGATCTCGGTGCCGTCGCGCCCCTCGTTGCCCACCTTGTTGACCGCGCCGTCCATGAGCCAGAAGCCGAGCCAGTGTCCCGGGAACTTGTTGAACTTGATGCGCGCCTCGAAATATCCGAACTTGAATTTCTTCTTGCTGGTGATGCAGCCGCCGTTGTAGGTGCCGTCCGACTTGTCAAAGCGCATGACAAAATTGCCCTTGCCGTCTACAAAGCAGTTGCGCTTGCGCCACATGCCGCCCCGGCGGCGACTGTCGCCCGAGACATTCCATTCGCCGGTATTGAGCTTGTCGCCGTCGAAGTTGTCTTCCCACACAAGCTCCGCCTTGCTCTTGTCGAAAGGCTTGCGCTCCTTGAGGGCGGTGTTTACCGGGCGGGGATTTTCCAGAACGCTGACGTCATCGATCAATACCTTGCCCTTGCCCGCAAGCCCGAAGCTGAGGGAGTAGTCCGACCACGGGCGGTATACGGTGGTCTTGATGTTCAACGTCCCTTCCGCCCCGGCGGGAAGGCTCCATGACTTGAGCAGCACGTCATACTCGTTGCCCTTGGGCGAGCGGACGAGGATATAAAGCTGCGCGCCCTTCTCAACCTCGAGGATCTTGTAATTGAAGGAGATGTAATAGGTGTTGTTGGTCTTGATTAGTCCCTTCTCGGAGGCGAAGAAGATATTCCACTGCTCCTTGCTCTTGGTGGAGTCGCCGAGGAGCGAGCCTTTGCCGGAGATCGGTTTGTCGCCGACCACCGACGCCATGGCGTTCATCTTCCCCGCCATCTCCGGCTTCTCGAAATCGAAGAGTGCAACCTGCTTTGCACTCTTGGGGATGGAATTCACAAACTTCTCCCCTTCCGATTCCTCGTGGAAAGCCTTGCCGGGGGTGACGACGATATCGTCGATCACAACCTCGGCCTTGCCCTTGATGCCGATCATGAGTTCGTAGTCGTAACGGTTGTCGAGGCCGATCTCGGTGGTGATGGAGCCGCTCTTGCCGACGAGTTTTTCGAGGTTGTCGGCGTTTTTCCAGCCCCGGTCAAACTTGCCCCAACCCTTGCCCTTCGAGCGGAAAAGCATGTAAAGCTTCGCCTTCGGATCGGCCTTGATTATGCGGTAGTTCAACTTCGCGGTATAGACAAAACCGGGCATCAGGTCGCCGGCGTTGGAGGTGAAAAATTCGAACCAATCCTGATTCTGGCCGTAAGAACTTACGCGGAGGGATTTCTTCCCGGAGATCACAACCCCCGCCTCTTCACTCACCGTTCCCGCGGAGGCAGAGTAATTTTTCGGGCCCTCGAAATCGATGACCACCGGCGCCTTCTTCGCCGCCGCCTTTTCCTGATCTGCCTTCGCCTCGGTCTTGACCTGCTTCGGAGCCTCTTTGGCCTCCTTCGTCTCTTTCACCGCCTTTTCCGCCGGGGCGGGTTGGGCTTTCTGGTTCTGCTCGTCATTTCCGCAACCGGTGGCAAGTACAGTCAGGGCCATACATGATAACAGCAAAAATCTGCGCATGTGCTCTCCTTCTGGTAGCTGGGTGAAAAAATTTCGCAATATGATAACGTTAATGAAACACTACACCAACTCCCGCATTTGTCAACAAGGCGGTTACCGATTAGGCAGATAATATCATATCTCAAGTATACGCAAAATGTTATATGAAAATATCCGGCCTGCTTGTCCATGGCGCGGGGAGGCGGAAAATGCCGCCCCGGCTCCCCCTGTTTTGACGCAAAATTCGCAGAAATCACACCGTTTCAGACCCCTCAACCCGCGAAAAAGAGGAGCATTCTATTGACAAGAATAGGCCAACCCACTACCATGCTATTTTTGGAGCACTATTTTTATTTCTATCAGAAAGCATATGCGGGAGATAAATCAAAAATGGACATGGGTAATATCATGGATTCCATCTCCGAGGGCATAACCTTTGACGACGTGCTGCTGGTTCCGCAGAAGAGCGACGTGATTCCCGCCGAGGTCAACACCTCGAGCCACTTTTCCCGTAATATCCCGGTAAATCTCCCCCTCGCCTCGGCTGCGATGGACACGGTTACCGAGGCCCAGCTTGCCATCACCCTCGCCGAGCACGGCGGTATCGGAATTATCCACAAGAACCTCTCCCCCGAGGAGCAGGCCATCGAGGTGGACGTGGTAAAGCGTTCGGAAAACGGGATTATTGTCGATCCCGTAACCCTGAAGCCGAGCGATACGGTCGGAACCGCCCGCGATACCATGGACCGCAAGAATATTTCCGGCATCCCGATTCTCGACGACGCGGGCCACCTCGCCGGTATTCTCACCAAGCGCGACATGCGTTTTCAGGACGACCCCGCAATCTCGATCAGCGAGATCATGACCCGCCCGCCGCTGGTTACCGCCCACAGCGAAACCTCCCTCGAGCAGGCGCGCCAGATCCTCAACAAGAACAAGGTCGAGAAGCTTCTGCTGGTTGACAGCAAAGGCAACCTAGCCGGGCTTATCACCATCAAGGACATTACCAAGTACGACAAATTCCCCAACGCCTGCCGCGATTCACGCGGCCGCCTGCGCGCTGGCGCGGCTGTTGGCGTACGTGACGACGAGCGCGTGGAGATGCTGGTCGACGCGGGGGTCGACGTCGTGGTTGTTGATACCGCCCACGGCCATTCGCAGAACGTCATCGACGCGGTGTGCCGTTACAAGAAAGCCCACGGTGACAAGGTCGACGTGGTGGCCGGGAACATCGCCACCGGCGAAGCGGCCCAGGAGCTTGTCGACGCAGGAGTCGACGCCGTCAAGGTCGGCATCGGCCCCGGCTCCATCTGCACCACCCGTATCATCTCCGGCATCGGCGTACCCCAGATGAGTGCAATCTGGGCGGTGAGGAAGGTTACCGAAAAAGCAGGCATCCCCCTTATCGCCGACGGCGGCATCAAGCAGTCGGGAGATATTACAAAAGCCATGGCGGCGGGGGCGCAGTGCTGCATGGTCGGCGGCCTGCTTGCCGGAACCGACGAATCTCCCGGAGAAATTTTCTACCACCAGGGCCGCCCCTTCAAGTCCTACCGCGGCATGGGAAGCCTTGGCGCCATGGTGCAGGGCACCTCGGGCGAGCGTTACCGCCAGTCCGGCCGGACGGCCGAGAAGCTGGTGCCGGAAGGCATCGAAGGCCGCGTCCCGGCCAAGGGCCCGCTGGCTCCGCTGATCTACCAGCTCATCGGCGGCCTTCGTAGCGGCATGGGATACTGCGGCGCCCCCGACATCGCTACCTTGCAGAAGAAAGCCAAGTTCATCCGGATCTCCTCGGCCGGTCTTGCCGAGAGCCATCCCCATGATATCTCCATCACCCGCGAAGCGCCGAATTACAGGGTTGAATAAAAAACTTGCCGTAAGGCATGGCTGGATAAGGGGAGCTGCTCCCCTATATATCGTGATTTTTCGGGGATGCCTCCCCCGCGCATAAAGAGGCCAGAAAAGCTACGGGGTCGCGTGACCCTTTTGCATCGTGATTGGAGTTATATGAGTTCCAGAGATGAAACCATAGTTGTCATCGATTTCGGCAGCCAGTACGCCCAGCTTATTGCGCGGCGGGTGCGCGAACAGAAGGTCTACGCCAGAATCCTTCCGTGCACCGCTTCCATCGACGACGTTCGCAAGCTCAACCCGATCGGCATTATCCTCTCGGGTGGCCCGGCCAACGTATACGGCGAAAACGCGCCCGTCTGCGACAAGGCCGTCTTCGAACTTGACGTGCCGGTCCTCGGCATCTGCTACGGCGCCCAGTTCATGTGCCAGAGTCTTGGTGGCAAAGTGCACAAGGCCGAAAGCCGCGAGTTCGGCCACGCCGATATCAGCACCATGGGCAAGAGCCTCCTCTTCGAGGGCCTCAGCCTTGAGATGCCGGTATGGATGAGCCACGGCGACCAGATCGAGAACCTCCCCAAGGGGTTCCATACCTACGCCAAAACCGACACCTGCCCCCACGCGGCAATCGCCAACGAGAGCAAGGGCTTTTACGGGGTCCAGTTCCACCCCGAGGTCGCCCACACCCCGCGGGGCAAGGAGATTATCCGCAACTTCCTCTACAACATCGTAGGCGCGAAGGGCGACTGGGAGATGTCCAGCTTCGTGGATGAAACCATCAAAGCCGTACGCGACCGCGTCGGCGACGACACCGTCGTCCTCGGCCTCTCCGGCGGGGTCGACTCCTCCGTCGTTGCGGTCCTCCTTAACCGCGCCATCGGCAAACAGCTCCACTGCATCTTCGTAGACAACGGCGTGCTGCGCAAGGGCGAGTTCGAGCGCGTGGTCAACGGCTACCGCCGTGACTTCGACCTCAACCTCATCCCCATCCAGGCGGGCAAGCGTTTTCTCGACAAGCTCGCGGGCGTTACCGACCCTGAGAAGAAACGCAAGATCATCGGCCACGAATTTATCGATATCTTCGAGGAAGAGGCGAAGAAGATTGAGCGCGTGAAATATCTCGCTCAAGGCACCCTCTATCCCGACGTGATCGAATCGGTTGCCGCCCACGGCGGGCCTACTGCCGTCATCAAGAGCCACCACAACGTCGGCGGCCTTCCGGAAAAACTCGGCCTTGAACTGGTCGAGCCCCTGCGGGAACTCTTCAAGGACGAGGTCCGCGCCCTCGGCCAGGAACTCGGCATGCCCGACAGCCTCGTCTGGCGCCACCCCTTCCCCGGCCCCGGCCTCGCCGTCCGCATCGTGGGCGAGGTTACGCCCGAGCGCGTAAAGGTTCTGCAGGAAGCTGATGACGTCGTCATGCAGGAGATCCACAGCAGCGGCCTTTACCGCAAGGTCTGGCAGGCTTTCGCCGTCCTCCTTCCCATCGAGAGCGTGGGCGTCATGGGCGACGAGCGCACTTACGAAAACACGGTTGCCCTGCGCGTGGTCGAGAGCCTCGACGGCATGACCGCCGACTGGACCCGCATGCCTTACGAGGTGATGGGCAAGATATCCAACCGCATCATCAACGAGGTCCGCGGCGTAAACCGCGTTGTCTACGACATCTCCTCCAAACCGCCAAGCACCATCGAATGGGAATAAGCCCAACCCCTCAGCAATAAAATCAGCCCCGGCCGTCAATGGTCGGGGCTGTTTCTTTTATAAAACCGGGCTTGCCCCGCCGGTGTTCCTGAGTGTTTTTCATTAAGCATTGGATGAATTGTGATGGGTGGCTTTTTAATGAAGCAGAAAGCGGTAAATTAGAAATAGCGTTCGCCCTGAGCTTGTCGAAGGGTGAATCATATTGCCAAAAGCCTCTCGGCAAATTCGCCCTTCGACAAGCTCAGGACGAACGGGAATCGTGGTTATTCGATTTTGTTCTGTGTGAGAGATATGAGACAGGAAAAGATGGCATGAAAATAAAGTGAAGCTTGGATGTTTCCGGATTAGCCCGCCGTCTCCGGCAATTCTGCATTACCGATTTCGTATTACTTATTCCCTATTCTCCGCCGCAGCACCCGCCGCAACCTCCGCAACCTCCGCAGCCGTTGTTGGCACTGCCGTTGATGCGCACCACCACGTCCTCGGCGTAGCACCCCTTGAGGAATTTCACCTCTAGCTCGTACTCTTTCTCGTTGGCTTTGAAAAGGCCGAA
>JAFGWW010000458.1 GCA_016936955.1 Planctomycetota bacterium
AACGCCGTCCACGACCTGCCGCACAAGAAGCGGCAGGCGCTGGCGCGCGAACACGTCGGCTTCATCTTCCAGCATTACCACCTGATCGGGGAATTCAACGCGCTGGAAAATATCGCTATCGCCGGTTCGATCTCGGGCAAGGCGGGGCGCGAGCGGGCGAAGGAACTGCTCGAACTGGTGGGGTTAAGCGACCGCGCCACCCATTATCCGAAACAACTCTCCGGCGGCGAACAGCAGCGCGTGGCTATCGCGCGGGCACTGATGGCCGACCCGGCGATCATCCTCTGCGACGAGCCCACAGGCAACCTCGACCCCCAGACCGGCGCGACGGTGATGGAGGTTTTATGGAAGGTGGTAGAGAAGGAACAGGCGGCCATGATCCTCGTCACCCACGACGAGAAAGTTGCGGAAAAAGCGGGAAGAGTTATGCGGCTTAAAGAGGGAAGCCTGCACGGGGTGTGAATCAACAAAGGGTGAAAGGGCAATAAAATGGGCAAAAAAGCGGGGTGGCTGTTTCTTGTTTTGGCAATAGGTGTCGTCTCCTTTCTCGCACGCAACCATAATGAGAAAAGCGATCATGATGTTGACGCGGTCATAGACATCAGCGACGACGACGCGAAGATGAACAAGGCGATCGAGGAGGCGCGCAACAGCCTTCCTGAATTTATCGAGCGTTTCAAAGCCCCCCAACCCGGCGACGAAAATTTCAGCCTGAAGGTAAGGTTCGAGGACGAAAACGGCACTGAGCATTTCTGGTGCAGCATGATGGGGGTTAAGGACGAGAAGTTTGACGTTATCATCGCCAACGAGCCCCAGACCGTCAAGAACGTGACCAACGGCATGAGGACTATGGTCACCAAAGACATGATAAGCGACTGGGCTTATATGCAGAACAAGGTCATGCAGGGGAACAGAACCTTGCGGGTGCTCTTTGAACACATGCCCGAAGACGAGGTGAATGACCTCAAGAAAATGCTGGGGTGGGAGTAACCCTTATCCCGGCCTGCCATGCCAATCCAGACAAACCTTGCGCCTGCGGTTAGTAACCATCAGGGCGGTCATGGAAGAGGATATAGCGGGAGCGAAAACAACCATACCCGCAAAGTGTGGGTCAGCTATCCATATCGTGTCGAAAAAAATCATCTCTGGTATTATAAAGTATAAACACGCGAATGGAACTATGTGCAAAGCAGGGAGAAGCAAATATCCTCCCCTATTCCATTTCGGCCAAGAAGCCATGGCTGCGGCAACAATACTGGATAAAAGATTTCCGTAGGCTATTGAAAACATAACAGACAACAAATCGACACCCTGCACAAGACTCATCATCATATACGAAAAGAATCTGGCCAATACCCAGCACGCCACCCACATAGAAAGCAACTTTATCACAACAAAGGTTGTGATAGTCGCCAAGCAAAGCCCAACATATTTGAATATCTGTCTGCCCATAGTGCTGCTCATTCTATCTGAAAGGCAGGATTGCACAAGTTAATTGGCGGGTGGCAAGATTCACGCGTGGTCACGGGGCATCCACTCGGCTTTGCGCAGGACCGAGGGGACCATGCCCAGGGTGACGACCATGAGGAAGATCATGCCGCCGAAGGCGAGGAGGACGGAGTCGAAGCTACTGAGCTCAAGCCCGCCGAGAACCCACGTCTCTTTCAGGACCCCGAGGTCGAGAACCAGAGCGGAGACGAACCCGGAGAGGGCGGAACCGCCGAGCCACATGCACATGCAGATGGAGGTAGAGAGGGACTTGTTTTCCTTCGGGGCGAGGCCAAGCATCTCGGTGGTGATGGCGATACCGGAGCATGCCACAAGAAAGCCCATGAGAAAGTGGATGAGAATAAGGCTCATGAACAGCGGCAGCGGGAAGATACCGCGGAAGACGAAGGACGCGATGCAGACGGCGAAGAAGAAATGGCATATCATGAAGACATACTTTGAGCCGAAGCGGTCGACCGCCTTGCCGCCCACGTAATGCCCCAGCAGACCGCCTACCATGCCGGCGTTTGCGAGAAAGACGATGCGTCCGTCGGAGATGGAGAGGAAACTTTTCTCGACCAGCGAGAAGAGGCTGCCGCAACCGGCAGTAAAGAGCATGAGCAGGAAGACGTAAGCGCAGAAGCTTGCGTAACCGGGGGCGCGTAAGGCGTAGAGCAGGGATGTCCAGAAAGCTCCGGCCGGGGCTTTGGTAGTCTCTAGTTCGGGGATGAACTGATAGAGCACGAAGCGGAGAAGAAAACAGAAAGCCAGAACGCCCACGATTATCTGGAATACATATACCGGCGAATCCTTCGACATGACGAGGGAGCAGGCCCCCGCGAAAGCGATACCCGCTACGGTATAGATTATGCGCATGCGGCCGAACATGCGGCCCCGCTCCTCCTCCGGCGCGAAGGGGCTGAGGAGAGCGAACCAGCTTGAGGCGAAAAACATTTTGCCCACTGCCATGACAATCAACCCGCCGCACACCATCACCCGGATAAGCGTCGGGTCTTCCACAAATCCGGCCAGCGGCAGAAGAGAGAAGCCGACCACGGTCATGGCGAGGCCGATGGAGCCGATCTTCTTCTTGCCATGGCGATCAGCCATATAGGCTATGGGAAGACGGAAGATCATTGAGATCGCGTCGGGCAGCGAGAGGAAGACGAGGGTCAGGCCTGGACCGAAACCGAGGACTGTCATGTAGAGAAGGAGGATGCCGTTTTTGAAAGCCTGCATGCCGAGGATGCCGAAAAGCTGGGCGGTGACGGAGGTTCTGCGCCCCCGAGCCTGCTCTTCGGGGCTGAATTGAACCGGTTCGGAATCACTCTCTGCGGTCTCGGGCACGGCATGCCTTTCAATGCAAACGAATTTCCTTTTCAGATATATTATACAGGCTTGTCAAGCCCCCTTCTTTCCCGACTTTTTCCTGGTGTATTTTTTCTTGGGCCCTCCCCTGCGGGCACGGCCGTAGGCAGGGGCGCTCTCCTTGACATATTTGATCGGGGCGTTGAGTTCGAGGAGCCTGTCGCGGAGGGCGGCGGCGTCTTCGAAGCGCTTCTCCTCGGCGGCAAGCATCATCTCTTCTTCGAGCATCTTGATCTCGTCCTCGCGGGAGCTTCCGGAGCCGATCTCGGCGTCGAGGGCGGGCACGTAAACCTTCTCCTTCTTGTCGCTCTGACCGAAAAACTCCTCCATACCGGTCTCGATTGAGCGGACAACGGTGGTGGGGGTAATATTGTTATCGATATTGTACTGGATCTGGATCTCGCGGCGCCGGTTGGTCTCCTCGATAGTCTTGGCCATGGCGTCGGTGATGGTGTCGCCGTAAAAGATCACGCGGCTCTCGGTATTTCGCGCGCAGCGGCCGATGGTCTGGATCAGGCTGGTGGCGCTGCGAAGGAACCCCTGCTTGTCGGCGTCGAGAATGACCACGAGGGAAACCTCCGGAAGGTCGAGGCCTTCGCGCAGGAGGTTGACGCCGATAAGCGCGTCATAGACCCCAAGGCGGAGGTCCTTGAGAATCTCCACGCGCTCGATAGTGTGGACGTCGGAGTGGAGATACATGGTCTTGACCCCGTGCTCGCGGCAATACTCGTCGAGGTCTTCGGCGAGGCGCTTGGTAAGGGTGGTGACAAGGACGCGCTCGTTGCGGGCGGCGCGGGCCTGAATTTCCTTTAGGATATTTTCGACCTGCCCCTTGGTGGGGCGGACTTCGATGGGCGGGTCCACAAGCCCGGTTGGCCTGACGATAAGCTCCACGATCTCGCCCTTGCTGCGCTCCACCTCGTAAGGCGCGGGGGTGGCGGAGACGTATACGGTCTGGGGCTGGATGCCGACGAACTCGTCCCACGTCATGGGGCGGTTGTCGAGGGCGCTCGGGAGACGGAAGCCGTGGTCGACGAGATTCATCTTGCGCGCCCTGTCGCCGTTGTACATACCCCGGATCTGGGGAAGGCTCACGTGCGATTCGTCGACGATGAGGAGCCAGTCGTCTTTCGGAAAATAATCGAAAAGGGTTGCGGGGCGCTCACCGGGCAGGCGGCCGTCAAAGTGGCGCGAGTAATTCTCGATGCCCTGGCAGTAGCCGATCTCCTGAATCATCTCGAGGTCGTACTTCGTCCTGCTCTCAAGGCGCTGGGCCTCAAGAAGCTTGTTCTTTCCCTTGAGGTATTTGAGCTGCTCTTCAAGCTCCTCCTCTATTTTTACGATAGCGCCGGCCATGGCGTCTTCGTTGAGGACGAAGTGGGTGGCGGGGAAGATGGCGATCTGCTTGAAGCGGCCTCGTATCTCGCCGGTGAGTGGTTCGATCTCGGCGAGATCCTCAACCTCGTCGCCGAACATGTCGACACGGATGGCGGCCTGCTGGTACGCGGGCCAGATATCGATCGAGTCGCCGCGCACACGGAAAGTTCCGCGCTTGAAGTCGAAGTCGTTGCGCTGGTATTGCATCTTCACGAGGTTGAGAAGCATGGCCCTGCGGTCAACCTCCTCCCCCACCTGAAGGCCGAGGACGATCTCGGCGTATTCCTTCGGATTACCCAGGCCGTAGATGCAACTTACCGATGCGACGACGACAACATCGCGACGCGTAAGAAGGGCCGAGGTAGCCGAAAGGCGCAGGCGGTCGAGGTTCTCGTTTACGGCCGAATCCTTTTCGATATACACGTCGGTGGACGGGATGTAGGCCTCTGGCTGATAGTAGTCGTAATAGGATACGAAATACTCGACTGCATTCTCCGGGAAGAACTGCCGGAACTCGGAGAAGAGCTGGGCTGTGAGGGTTTTGTTATGGGAGAGGATGAGGGTCGGCTTGTTCACCTTTGCGATGGCATTGGCCATCACGAAGGTCTTGCCGCTTCCGGTTACGCCGAGGAGGACCTGCTCGCGCGTGCCGCCGTCAAGGCCGGCCACGAGCTGGTCAATGGCCTGTGGTTGCTGGCCCGCGGGCTGGAAATCGGAGTGGAGCTTGAAGTCTGACATATTTTTCCGTTCGGTTTAGCAGGCGGATAAACGAGAATAAGGGCTATTATATCAGCTTTTAGCCGTCTGGCAATCACCGATGGGGGAGAGAGGCAAAAAGAAAATTGACACCGGGGGCAGGGAATGATAATTTTTAAATAGATAGCGACCATACCGGCCGTGACCGTGATACGGATCATGGCCCAAATAATATTGCCGAAGCGGCGCGCGAAAGCGAGTTGCCGTGTTTCGGCATTAAGGATAAGAATGCACACAGGCAGCAAGACACCCAGACGGATAATGGTTGTCGACGACGACTCGGCCCTGAGGCACCTCCTCGTGGAAGCCCTCAATATGAGCGGCTACATGGCAACAGGCGTAAGCTCGGCGGAAGAGGCGCTGGAACAGGTTGTCATCTGGGGCGCGCAGGTTGTGCTCCTCGATATCTGCATGCCGAAAATGAATGGAACCGAACTCGCGCGCATCCTCAAGGAGCGCGACCCCGGCACGCAGATAATTCTCATGACCGGCTTCCCGAGTCAGGACTCAATTGACGAGGCTTACAACATCGGCGTCGACGGTTATCTACTCAAGCCGTTCAAAAGCCTCAACACCGTTACCGAGGCGATCGAGAGAGCCGCACACAACATCCGCACGTGGCAACTTACAGTCAAGGACTCGCTGCGCAAAAGCTTTCCGGAAGAATACCGCATCATCTACGACAGCCCCGAACTGCCGTACAAGCCAACCGAGCTTGAGAAACTGATCAAGGAAGTTTCCGAGGACATGTAAACCTATCTTCCCCAGCGGTGGCGCAGCGCGGGGACGTTTGCAGGACAGCCGGTTTTATACAACGAGGCAATTTACACCCCACCCCGAAACATCGTCGCTTGACAGGTGGGAAGGCCATACAAATACCGTGTGTACTGGAGGTAACGCAGTGTCTTTCTTCGGCAAGTTCTATTTCGCCTCGGCGAAGCATATCGGGGGCGAGGAGGGGGACGCAGTTCAGGAACTGCTCCACATGAAGGGCGCAACCTGCCTGCGCGGCAAAGACGCATGGCAGCCGCCGGCGGACGTCTTCGAGACCGAGGACGGGTTTGTAATCCTGATGGAGATGGCGGGGGTCAAGGCGCAAGACCTGACCATCAAAATCTCCGACCGCGCAGTGAGGGTCAAGGGGGTGAGGCGGGAACTTTGCCCGCGCTGCAAACTCTCTTACCTGCAGATGGAGATTCACCACGGCCAGTTTGAACGGCAGGTAATTTTTAACGACGACATCAACAGCGAAAAATGCTGCGCGCGCCTTGAGGACGGAATGCTTGAAATATTCCTCCCCAAAGGCTCGAGTTCCCAGACGGTAATATTGCAGATCTCGGAGGAATAATCTCCTCCATTAACAGGCGGCGCAGCGGCATTGATTTATCTATCGCCGCAACAACACCGCGGACTTGTTTTTATTTCTTTCAACCTGAGAATACAGGACTATCATGGCTGACAACGACGGCAACGCAAAGAGCAAGGAAAACATCGTCATCGCCGGCGAGAACGGCGACGACAAGGAACCAAAGATACCGGATACCCTCCCCGTCCTTCCGGCGCGGGACGCGGTGCTCTTCCCCGACATGATCCTCCCGCTGGTGGTGACCACCGACCGGGACACGAAACTCGTGGACCACGTCCTTCTTAACGGCCGCTTCCTCGCCCTCGTCCCGATGAACAAGGAAACCGACGGCCCGCCCTCCACCGATGACATGTTCACCCACGGCACGGCGGCGGTGGTTCTCAAGATGCTGAAATTCCCCGACGACTCGGTGCGCATTCTTGTGCAGGGGCTCAAGCGGCTCAAGATAAAGAAATATGTCCAGCAGGATCCATTCTTTATCGCCAACACCAAGCTCCTCGAAGACAAGGTGCCCCAGCGCTCGGTAAGGCTCGACGCCTTGCACCACAGCATACGCGAGCAGTTCCACAAATTCGTTAACCTTCTTCCCCAGTTTCCGGAAGAGGTGCGGGTGGCGAGCGTAAACATTACCGAACCCGGCCGCTTCGCCGATCTCGTGGCGAGCAACATTAATATCAGCATGGCCGAACGGTGCATGATTCTTGAAGAAGACGACATCCGCCTGCGCCTTGAAAAACTCAGCCTCCTTCTGGGGCGCGAGCTGCAGATTGTCGAGCTCGGCTCGAAAATCCAGCAGGACGTAAAATCCAAGATCGACCAGGGGCAGCGCGAGTTTTTCCTCCGCGAGCAGCTCAAGGCCATCCGCCACGAACTCGGCGAGGACGACGACGCGCGCGTGGAGGTGGAAGAACTTCACAAGCAACTCGCGGAAGCCAAGCTTCCCGAGGAGGCTCGGAAAGAAGCCGACCGCGAACTCAAGCGCCTCGAACGGATGCAGCCGGGCAGCGCGGAGTATACCGTATCGCGCACCTACCTCGACTGGATGATCTCCCTGCCGTGGCAGAAAATGACCGAGGACAGGCTTGATGTGGTCAAGGCGCGTAAGATTCTCGACTCCGACCATTACGACCTCACCAAGGTCAAGGACAGGATTATCGAGTTTCTCGCGGTGAGGAAAATCCACCCCGAAGGCAGGAGCCCGATCCTGTGTTTCGCCGGGCCTCCCGGGGTTGGCAAGACCTCACTCGGCCGGAGCATCGCCCGCGCCATGGGGCGCGAGTTTGTCCGTATCTCCCTCGGCGGCGTGCGGGACGAAGCGGAGATCCGCGGCCACAGGCGCACCTATATCGGAGCCCTGCCGGGCAGGATAATCCAGGGGCTGAGAAAAGCCGGGACGCGCAACCCCGTCTTCATGATGGACGAGATCGACAAGCTTGTAAGCGACTTCCGGGGCGACCCCTCGGCGGCCCTGCTCGAGGTTCTCGACCCCGAACAGAACAACGCCTTCTCCGACCATTATCTCGACGCGGCCTTCGATCTCTCGCAGGTGATCTTCATCACCACCGCCAACCAGATCGACACCATCCCCGCTGCCCTGCGCGACCGCATGGAAATTCTCAACATCCCCGGTTACGCCGAGGAGGAGAAATTCCAGATCGCGAAAAAACACCTGATCCCGCGCATCCTCAA
>JAFGWW010000055.1 GCA_016936955.1 Planctomycetota bacterium
TCAGGGAATTCGAGGGCGGGCTTTTCGCGTGCCCCGTATGCGGCTTCCTCCTCCCCTTCCCGCCTTATGAGATGGAGAGCGCAAAGGGCTCGAACAAATTCTGCGACTCATGCCACACCCAGTTCGGATGGGACGACATGATTCCGCCGGACTCGCCTAAGGGATATCTCAAAAGCAAATGGGAAGACCTGCGCGAGGTGTGGCTGAAAGAACAGTCAGGGAGCGCAACCGCTGGCGAGCAGCTCGCCAATATCGGGATAGAATTATAGCCCGGATGCCTGTCGGCAAAAACCGCGGTTGCTACCCTCGCTATTCCTCGCCGTTGCCGCTGAAGCTCAGCACATTGCTTGCGCAGATTTTGCCGTAGATCCTTGCGGTACGGCGGAGTTCGCGGCGGCGGTTCTTGTTGGTGAAGTCAACGTCGAGCAGGCCGAAGCGCTTGGTAAGCCCCTCGCCCCATTCGTAATTATCCATGAGCGACCAGTAGAAAAATCCGCGCACGTCGATGCCGCGCTGGATTGCCGCATGGCAGTGGGCCAGATGTTCGCGTAGATATTTCTCGCGCAGCGCCTCGTCTTCGGTCGCCACCCCGTTCTCGGAAACGTAGATCGGCAGCCCAGTGCGCTTCGCCACGTC
Organism: Planctomycetota bacterium; assembly: GCA_016936955.1. Lineage (GTDB taxonomy): Bacteria > Planctomycetota > SZUA-567 > SZUA-567 > SZUA-567 > JAFGWW01. The sequence continues at coordinate 637 of JAFGWW010000055.1, forward strand.
ATGCAGGCAATCGCAGAGGTACTCCGGGTCCTGCTCCCACATGTCATCGCACTTGACCCCGAACTGCTCAAGAACCTCGGGCTTGAAACCGGTGATGGGCGAGATACCATTGAACCCCTTCATGCGCATACGCCCGTAATAATTCACGCCCACAAAATCACTCACCTTCCGGCCCTGATAGGTCACGAACTTCGCAAGGCCGTAACGATCAAACAGAGTTCTCGCAAGGCACGCGCTCAATTGGTCGACAGGATGCCACGCGCGGAATGGGAGGAAGCGTTTGAAATGCTTGGTTATGCCGATCTGCGCGCCGGGTTGGTGTTTCTTGATCCGCTCGTAAGCCAGAGCGTGGCCGCGCTGCATGTTATGGAGCACCTTCAGAGCCTGCCCGAATTTGCCCCGCCGCATGGGCGGGAATTCCTGCATTACATAAGCCATGAAAGCGTAGACCGCAGGCTCGTTATGGGTAATCCAGTAACACACCTCGCCGTCGGTAAGTACAGCGAGCTTCTCCGCGAAATCGGCGAACCACTCCGGAGACTCCGGGTTGAGCCACCCCTCCTTCTCCGCCATCCATACCGGGCAGGCGAAGTGGAAAAGGGTCAGGTAGGGCTCGATACCGAGAGAGCGGAGCTCCGCCAGCATCTCCATATATTTGAAAGAAACGTCGCGGTCAAAATCGGCGAAAGGCGCGGGCTGCAGCCGTCCCCAGTCAAAGCCGAGACGATAGGCGCGCTGGTTCATGTCGCCCAGACATTTGAAATCGTAGCGGTATTTACGCCAGTGATTGGGGCCGTCGTCGGGCTTGGTCTTGTCGCGGGCGCTGTAGTTCTTCCACTCGTTTACAGTCTCACCCTCAACCTGCGTAGGGCTGGTACCGCACCCCCATACGAAGTTTTCGGGAAAAACGAGGCGTCCATTCTGCTGCTGCACATTCCCTGTCGTATCTGTAACACTCATAGCTGCGGTTAAACTCCGAATATCATAAGGAAACCAATAGTATTGCTGAGATTGGACGCATGTCAAGGAGTAAGGGAATATTACTATAAAAGCTTGAACACCAGAACCTTACCCGCAAGAAGCGCAACCCTTGCTGTGAGGGGCGGAACTTCTTTTGATATGGTTTTCTCTACATCTAAGGTGCAACTGTCCCCTTCCTGACCGGAAAGCCTCGCCGCCCAGGTTTCGTCTTTGCGCAGATCGATTGTCGCATTGACGGGGCGTGAAAACTTCAACCGCCATTTTGCGCCGCGACCGAAGGATATGGATTCAATATTTATCAGCGCGATCGACTCCAACCCGTCCTTGCCGAAGCGCCAGTGGGATAGCTCGCCATCCATCTTAACCTCAAGGCCGCCAGCGGCCACCTCAAGGCCGGCGCGGTTCGGATCGCTCAGGAGATAATCGGTGCGCCCTTCGCCAAGGTCGATGCCAATTACGCCCCCGCCCTTGGGCGCTGGTTTCCCGATGCGGCTTACATTTTCGGCCGCGAGAACAAGGGCGCCGCCAAGCATGTCTTCGGAAAGTTTTTCTCCGGGTATCATCACCATCTCTGATGCGCCTGCGCCTGCGATATCCTTACCAGTAACAAATCCTTCGACAGTCTCTGGCTTCTCGATATTCAGGCCATCAAGAGTTTTGAGGCGAAGGCTCCCCCCCGCCCCGGCGGCGAGAGGAACATACTGCTTCAACCGCATTGCCTTTCCCGGCATCGCAACGGAATCGCAGAGATAGATATAACTCTCCCCCTCCTTGCCTTTGACGAGGAACACGCGCCTGCGGCATCGCCCCTTACCCTCCTGTCCCGGATAAACGAGCCAGTCTACCGCTATCGAATCAACGGCTCCCGTGTTCATCCATTCGTGCGGCAAGGGCAATCCAGACGCGGGGAGGCTCGAACTCAGCGGAGGATTGCCATCGACCAGCACCGGCGCAAAACCACCTCCGGCCATATCGCCAATAATGATTTCGTCTTTATAGGAAAGGAAAAGAGCTCCGTACCCGGACTCGGAACCGCTCTGGCGCAACCACCCGGCGGAAGGGGCGAAAAGACTACATGCAATTCCGCCATCAGCTGCGCGCATGGTATAAACCCCGCCGAACTCCTCCGCTCCTTCGGAGGGGAAGCTCTCATTCACGGGAAAGGCGACCTGACCCTCGGGGGTGAAGCGCAGCAGTGACTCGCGGTCGCGGAAATATTTCTCCGCCCAGCCAGACACCTCCTCGCCGGTCACGAAAAGATTTATTCCCGGCACGGGGATATCCCCCGTCGTCAGTGTGCGTTTCGCAAGAGCCTCAAGCATTGCCCCACTCTTTTTCACAACCTCACCGTTCGGGGCATCAAGACCGGAAAGGTCGGCAAGCTTGGCAATATATTTGAAAAGCACGGCGTCGCTTAAGCCGGGGAATTTCGCAGAGCCGTCAATATTGCGGTGCGCTTCAATTTGCCGCTCCGCAATATGCAGCAGCCGTTCGTAATCCGCGCGGGTGAAAACTGATTTGCATATGGCGGCCGTATCGGAAAGGGAGGCGATAACGCCAGGAGGATATGGGGTATTTCCGTTATCAGCCTCAAGACTGTCGACAGCCGACAACCACGAAGAGACGGCGCATTCCAGCAGCTTACGCAGATCCTGGTCTGCACCTTTCTGCTTTGCCAAAGCTGCAGTAATTTTCGCAAAAGCATCGGCGCGAGCGGCATTGACCTCCGGCCCAAGGGCAATATGATCCGCAAGTCCCCTGTCACGCAGAAGGGCGGTATATTTATCCCAGGCCAACGCCTCAGTAATCGCCCGATTCGCCAACCCAGCCCCAATTTCGGAGTCGACGGCTTCGGAAACTTCTCCCATAGAGGCGTAATATACAGACGCGTCTTTCCAGAAAGGCGACTTGGCTGCAAGCGAGACAAGGGCTTCCCAGTCTGTCGAACCATCAGGGTTGCTTATCTCTACAGTACCGACAATATCGGCGTCAGGTTTTCGGAGAGGGGGAATGTAGGCGGGGAAAGGCGCATCACCTGATTTCAGAAAAGCCTGCGCAATCCCGCTACGCACCAGACGTTTTCCGAGAAAGGCGGCAGAGCTTTCGTCCCTGTAAACGCAGGTGGAGAACCGCGTGTCTTTCCCTGTTTCGAGAGTCAAGGCGCACGAGTCGACAGCCTTTCCCTTCAAGCCAAGCCTGCACTGCTGGCGGCCGGTTTTCTGACTCAGCACAAAATCCTGCGGACTTTTTTTCCCTGGCAACTCGCAATGAAGGGAGAGCTTGACGGTCGATGGATTCCAGTTCGCATACTCCAGAATAACCGCACCGCCGCCATCCGCGCCAAAATCCGTAAAAGAGAGAAGCGCCTGATTTACCCCGAGAGCCAACCCCGCGCCGGTTGTGCGGAAAGAGGAGATGCCTTCGCCGCCATATGCTCTTGCCGCGTATAGCGAGACGGAAGCGCCCGGCTTGATCGTATTAGAAGAAACGACGGCGCGCGGAAGGGAGAGTTCGGTAATCCATTCATCCTCAGACTCGGATGAACTGACGGCAAGGGACGGCACCGTCTTACCTGCCCACGCCCATCCGTCCCACTCTTCACAAAACGCGTCGACACCGGCAGGCATGGATATCCTCAGCTTCAAGCCCGCACCGGCACCAAGCGAGACGACAAGCCGGTCACCTTCTTTCCCGTCCTCCCCAGCAACGGGTTTGCCCTTGGTAACGAGCATGAGGAAGAGGTTGGACTCATCGCAGGTAAAAAAAACGTCTCCGCAATTCCGCCCCGCCATTTTCAATTTGCCAATGGCTGCCGCCGGGTTTTTCCACGCCAGATCGCCAGCCTCACCATCGACAAGAGGGGGAACGATGGCAAGCGGGGTCGCGCCGGAATATATTTCTTTACTCCAACCGCCTGCACCCTCTGCGGCAAAGGCTGCTCCCCATGAGATAAAGAGCAGAGGAAGAATCAAAACCTTTAATTTTCGGGGTATCCTTAGGGAATTGCTCATATCTATCTCTTGCCGCCAAAGGGCTTGATCGAAGAAGTATCGTCGATATCGCGCAAGGGATCGTCTTTCACGTCGGCGGAGAATTCACCCCATACCCGGTCCGCGCGCGCGGAAAGAAGGCGGACGGCATATCCCAGCGAATACTCGCCGACCTTTTCGGGCCATGATCCCGACCGCATATCGGCGATTACGCTCCGCACAACGCGGTGGGCGCGTGGGTCTCCGATAGTTGTCATGGCAAGGGCGGCGCGGAATCTTATTTCGCGGGAAGGATGCTCGGTGAGCGGAGCGAGCAACCCGTAAGCGTCTTTCGGTTCGATGGAGGCGAGGCTGAACGCGGCAGGCACCGCCCACTCCCCTTCAGCAATCCTCTCGCGCAGGAACATTTCAACCGCACTGGAGCCCTTGCCGCAGATCGGCGCGCAGATGCTGATAACCGTATCCTTGACTGCCGCATTCTTGTCGTAAACGTAACGGTCAAGCACGGTCTGCGCCAGTAAATCGGCGCGGACCTGATCGCCAGCTTCCCTCGCGCGGGCGGAGCGTTCTGCAATCACGCGCAGGGCAATAATCCGATCGTCGATATAAATACTCTTGAGCTTTCTGACCAGAAAGTCGTCATCCTTGAGATCGTAATCCGCAAGATATGGCGTATCGCGGTAGTCGAGCAGGACACGACTCTCGCACCCGCCGGATACAGCAACGAGGAAACACAAAGCAAGCGGAAGGAGACGGCGAACAATCACTGCAGCATCCCCTTTCTGACCGCAACGCGGAGGTCGCCCAGAATCATCGGATAAGCATAGTCGTCCACATTGCCGTGGTTGACCGCGTCGACGGGCACGGTCGTAACGAGGTGGTTCTCCGAAGCGCCGGCCATGGGGCAGCCATGATATATGGTGGTGTTGCCCTGATAGTAATTCACGTGAGAAACGAGACGCACGCCGTCCACGGGTGGCGTGCCGTCGTAGGAGGTGAAGTACGATTTCATCCCGGGGATGGGGTTATTCAGGGTCAGTATGGTTGAGGTTATGCCAGTGGTCGAGCTGATGGCCCCACTCTTGATGGCGTCAACTGTGACAAGCAGGAAAACCTGAACGCTGTTTTTCTTCTCCACAAGCTGCCGCGCAATCTCTCCCGCAGCGGTTGCGCCGATTGAATGGCCTACCAGAACAACCCGAGTCACACGCCCCGCACGTATACGCCGGTTACACTCGGAGGCGAGCCACGCGGCGGCGTTCACCCTGTCAGAATAGTCGTAAACCGCGGCGCTGCACGGCGCTTCCGAACTGGCCAGCTTGACCGCGCGATGAATGGCGGAGAGAGGGCCGTCGTCGTCAAGCGGGTGGGAGGTTATGCCGAGCATGACCACGCCCTGCGAGGAGATGCGGTATACCTTCTCGCCCGCCCCCGGCATTACGGTTCCGATATCGGCGAAAGGATCAGTCTCCTTCTCCTGACATCCGGAGAGGAAAATGAGGGCAGCCAGCAGCAGCAACTGCGCCTGTCTCATCAAAATGCCGATCCCGTTCTGTCCTGTCATAAATTGCTTTTTCTGATAATGCCCCAAGCGATCCACAACCCCATCATACTGGCGCAGACAAAGCCGACGCTCGCCACGATGGCGGAGAGCGGAATATCCCATCCCAGATAGGGCATGGTAAAACGTCCCAGCGCGTCCCTTCCGGCGGCCAGAACAATTGAGCTTCCGATCGTAATGGCGCCCACGATAATCCCCATGGTAAGGCGGTCCGCCGCGATCTCGGCCATCATCAGAATGGGGCGCAGATTTTTCAGCTCCATCTGAAAGCCGAGATGCCCCGACCGCGCTTTCTGCACAAGGTCGCGCATATCCTCCGGAGCCTGACGCAGAAGGGAGATCACGCGGTAGAGGTAAAGCCCGGCGTCTTTGATAAACGCTTTGGGGTTGGCGAGATCCATCACCACCTCTTTCCCGAAAACAGCGACAGCCTCGTCTGCCCGCCATTCGGGATCGAGCTTTGGTATGACGCTCATTATGGTTACGAAAGCCTTGCAGAGAATCACGAAATCACGGGGAAGGATAATCCCGTTTTCGCGGGCGGTCGAGAGCGCTTCCTGAAATACCTGCCCGATATTGAGTCGCTCAATAGGCACGCCGTAATACCTGTCGACGAGGGTCGCCAGTTCGCTGCGGAAAGCGCGGATATCGGTATTCTCGGAGAAGGCGCCGATGTCGGCTGCGATATCGACAATCATATCCGTCTCGCCGCTCCTGAGAGCCAGAAGCATCATGGCAAGCTTGCGCCGGATATCATCGGAGACGCGCCCCGTCTGTCCGAAATCGATAAGTGCAATCTGGGAATCGCCGAGGACGAAGATATTGCCCGGATGCGGGTCGGCGTGGAAAATCCCTGTCATCAGAAACTGGCGGAGAAAAACCTTGCCCACGGTGTCGGCAAGTTTGACCATATCGGTGCCGGCGGCTTTGACCTTTTCCGTATCGCTCAGCCGGATCCCTTCGATGCGTTCAAGCACAAGGGTATCGCGGGTGACATAATCCCAGAAAACCTCCGGAGCTTTTACCGACGGATCATCCTCGAACATCTTTGAAAACTTGTCGGTAAAAGCAGCTTCGCCAACAAAGTCCAGCTCGCGCTCCATGCACTTGGCAAACTCTTCAACCACAACCCGCGGGCGGATCGAGCGCAGCTCCGGCAGGTGGTCCTCCACAAGCTGGGCAATGGTGGCCAAGAGGTCGAGATCCTCACGCACCAGCCTGTCCGTACCGGGACGCTTGACCTTTACAACCACCTTTTTCCCGTCGTGCAGCCGCGCATAATGCACCTGCCCGATTGAACCGCTGGCGATTGCCTTCTCCTCGAAATCGAGGAAGATCTCATCGAGGGGGCGGCCCAGATTTTTTTCGATTACGTTTTTTATCTCGCCATAACCTAGCGGCTCTACGGAATCCTGAAGTGAAGCGAAGGCGACGGCGTAATCCTGGGGGATTAGGTCGGTTCGAGTGGCGAGGAGCTGCCCGAGCTTGATACTGCTCGCGCCCAGATCCTGCAACACCATTTTCATGCGCACGGCTGCGGAATGGTTGGCCGAACCTTCGGCTTCACCGGTCATGGCCGACTTCATGCGCGTAAAGCCGGGAACAAAATCGAGAAGACCAAGCTTGCCAATGAAATGCGAAAAGCCGTGCCGCGCCAGAGTTAGCGCGATCTGCTGCATTCTCTTCACATTGCCATAGGCTCTGGTTATTTTAAGAATAGACAATTTATTCTCTCCGCCTGCATGATTGAATGCCTGTAAACAAGTATCCTGACTTGCCCCCCTTCCCGCAAGTTTTTTCGCCAGATTGTCCCATGCTAAGGCCAATAAACTTTACATTAAATCCTCAACTTGCAAAAAAACGGAAAATAGACAGAATTTCCTTCATAAAACGTAACATTCGAATAGAGAGAACGTATAAATGCAGGAGAATTACATGGCTTCATTTACAGAATCTACAATTCAGGACTACATCAACGTCGCCAAGTCGGACGCACCCACCCCGGGCGGCGGAAGCGTGAGCGCCCTCTGCGGCGCCCTCGCCTCGTGCATGGCCACGATGGCAGCCAACTTCACCGTGGGCAAGAAGAAGTTCGCCGAAGTCGAGGACGAGGTCAAGGGCATCATTGATGCAATCGAACCCAACCGCGTTGAAATGCTCAAGTGCATGGACGACGACGCCATCGCCTTTGCCGGGATCGGCGAAGCCTATAAAATGCAGAAAGAGACGGACGACGAAAAAGCCGCGCGCCGCGAGGCTATCCAGAAGGCGCTCAAGAATTCAATGGCCGTTCCCATGCGCGCCATGCGGGCTGGCGTTAATATTCTCGAAAGGCTCCCGCGCCTCGCCGAAATCGGCAACCCTAACCTGGTTTCCGACACGGGCGTGGCGGCCCTTATTATCGAATCGGCCGTGAAGGCAGCTTACCTTAACGTGCTGATAAACGTGACCAGCATCAAGGATGAAGCGATTGTTACATCGACCAGAACAGAAACCGCCGACCTTCTCGCCAAGGCTGCGGAACTCAATTCCGCAACCCAGAAGATTGTGGAAAGCACCATAACCGGTTAATTTAACCATTACGGAGTATGCCATGAAATCAAGACGTCCCCTGCTACTGCTGGCCATTGCCGCCTTTACCCTCCTCCCCTCCCTTGCAAGAAGCGAAGAGAAGGAAGCGTTAACGGTTATCAAAGCCATCGGGGAAAGCTACTACGACCTCGGCGAGGCGGGATTGCGCAGAGCCCAGTGTTATGTAAGCAGCAAGGAGATTCAGGATACTCTCGACGTGGCGGCGCGCAACGTCATCCGGCTCACCAAATTCGAAGCCATCCTTGAGCCCGGTGGGAAATTCGAGGTAAAGCCGCGCGACATCAGCCCCCGCAACGGCCCCGCGGTGAGGGCAGGCATTCATCTTTATGCCGCCATGTTGCAGAAATACATCGCCGAGGTCGACCGCATACTGAAATTCATACCAAACATAATGAAACCCAAACTGCTCGATTCCGTATTCGACGTAAGTTACGAAAAGGCCGGAGACGAAAGCTGGATCGTCCTGGAGTCAAAACGCAAGGAGAAGGTTACCCTCCCGCCGAAGGAGAATGGCGGCGAACCTGTAGTCGACTTGAAAGCGGCCGAGGCCTATGCAATCACCCTTGACAAAAAGGGGATGCTCAGCAAGATCAGGAAAATCTCCAAGGACGGAACGGAGGAGACCAACCTCAAACTCCAGGTAAAAGACGGCAAGTGGGCGATCAAGGAGATGGACTACAGCAAGTTCGACAAGCAGGAACGACTTATGGAGAGGACTATAATCCAGGTCAAGTTTACCACTAAAAGCGGGCTGATGCTGCCAGCGAAAATCACACTGAAGGCGGTAGACAAAAAAGGCAAGGCTATCGACCGTCGCGACGAGCCCAACCCACTCACCATGACCTTCACCGATTACGAGATTGAAGAGCGGGAATAGATTTCGGACTCACTTATTTCTCTATGCCGATGCGGGCGTCGACACCTTTTTCAAAATAATGCCGCACCGGATTCATCTCGGTAACGAGGTCGGCGGCTTCGAGAACCGCCGGGTCTGCGTAGCGCCCGGTCAGGACAAGCTCCACCGCATCCGGCTTCGCCCGCATAAGCTCCACAACCCGTCCAGCATCGATCAGTTTGTAATGGACGGCGATATTTATCTCGTCCAGCACAACCACATCAAAGCGTCCGCTTCTTACGTCTTCACTTATCTCGGCAAACCCATGCTCCGCAAGGCGTGCGTCCTCTTCAGTGGGCGCGTTTTTTATAAAGCTTCCGCTGCCCCACTGCTTTAATGATATCAGGTCGCCGAAGCGCGCAAGCGCGCGGTGCTCGCTGCGCTCGCCTTTTTTCGCAAACTGCGAGAAGAGCACGCGCAGACCCGCGCCCGCCGCGCGCACGGCAAGCCCGATAGCGGCGGTCGTCTTCCCCTTGCCGTTCCCGGTATAGACCTGAACATAACCCTGCACGGCATGCCTTTCAGAAAATAATGGGATTACCTGATTACGGTGAGCCTAGGCGTCACGCTTCGCTGCGTACTCGTCCTTGTTCTCAGCCCACCACGCGCTCCAAGCCTCGGCGTCTGTGCCGAAGTCCTGCCCGGTAAGGCGGCGAAGAGTACCGGCTGCGTCGCTGCGCATCTTCTCGTTCTTGAAGTTGAGGCATTTGAGAAGAGGCTCAATCGGGGTGTTGGGGTCAAGTTTCCTGTCTTCCCGTCCGGACGAGGCCATTCCTGATTCGAAGGGGGCGCACTCGGCGCGCGTTCGCTGTTGCGACCCGCCACCGGCATTCTCGCGGTAGGCGCGGAAGCGGTATCCGCAAGCGCCGCAATAGCGGTTACCGTGGCGGAAAGCGTCGAGCATACCGTAGAAAAGAAGGGCGATACCGAAGATGAAAACCCGGCCAACATGCGCCTGTCCGATAACGCTCAGCATTTCCGGGTTGATAAAATTACGGGGAACAATAAGGGCGATGCCCAACAGCATGAGCGCATAAGTTCGCGCAGGAGCGTAATCTTTCTGTACCCATCTCGAACCGCAGCAAGGACATTCCATGCAACAATACCCCGCTATTTCTTGCAATTAGTTCCGCAGACATCCTTGTCTTTACGGAAGGCTTCAAGGGCGCGGCCCTGATATCCATTCTCGCTCGCGCGGAAATGCTCTATCACATTAGTTACGCACGGGTCGGAAGCGATATCCATCTTGATGATTTCTTCAATCGCTTCGGCGCGGCTGAGTTCTTCCGAACGGTAGAGTACCTTGTACATCTTGCGCAGGGCGTCCATCGATTCCTGCGGAATTCCGCGGCGGCGAAGGCCTTCCATATTGATCTTGCGCACCCGCGCGGGGTTGCCTTCCACGATCATGTAAGGCGGGACGTCGGTGCGGACGGCTGAGAGGCCGGCCAGAAAACTCATGGTTCCGATGGTGACGAAGTGGTGGACCGCGACCATGCCGCTGATGATGGCCATATCCTCAACCTTGATATGCCCCGCAAGCTGGGCGCAGTTGGTTATGATAACCTGATTACCGATGATGCAGTCGTGGGCAATATGGACGTAAGCCATAACGAGGTTGTTATTGCCAAGAACAGTCTTGCCGCCGCCGAGGCCGGTTCCGCGGTTGATGGTGACGCACTCGCGGATAACGTTCCCGTCGCCGATTATGGTCTCGGTGTGCTCGCCCTTGAACTTGAGATCCTGGGGCTCGCCTCCAACAACGGCTCCGGGGAAGATATCGCAATTCTTCCCGATCACGGTGCGGCCAATGATCTGGGCGTTGCTGCGGATGGTGGTGCCTTCACCAATTGTTACATGGGGGCCGACCACGGCGTAGGGCTGGATCTCAACCCCGTCAGCAATATTCGCGTCCTTGTCGATAATAGCGGTCGGATGAATCTTGGCTGCCATTTATTCTCCTGCATTTCCGGCGCCACCCTGTGGGCACAGCCGGCTTGGTAGTTATTACCATGCAATCCGATTCGGTCTCGGATCACAGACATTTATTCTACGTATATTCCTCGGGGTCTACCAGTGCAAATTTAATTTCGCATTCGGTGGATACATCCCCGTCGACGCTGGCAACGGCATTGACCACGCCGATGCGCCCGCGCAGCTTCAGCAAGGTCGCAACCATCTCCAGCTTGTCTCCGGGCACCACCGGACGGCGGTACTTCACCCCGTCAACCCCCATAAGCACGGCAAGCTTGCCTTCGTAGCCTTTCTGCCCGAGAAGGGCAAGGCAGGCGGTCTGGGCCAGAGCCTCGACCTGCAGCACGCCGGGCATGATGGGCTGGCCCGGGAAGTGGCCGTTGAAGTAGGGCTCGTTGCGGGTAATGTTTTTGTAAGCCTTGATCTTCTTGAGCGGATCGAGCTCGACCACCCGGTCCACCATGAGGAAAGGATACCTGTGGGGAAGGGTGTCCTCTATCTTGCGGATATCCATGACCCCGCGCGGATATTCCTCGCGGTTGATCTCGGAGGCGAGCAGCTTTGCAAGCTCAAGGTTCAGGGCGTGCCCGCTCTTGTAGGCCACGATGTGGGCGCCGAGCCTGACGCCGAGGGTGGCGAGGTCGCCGATCACGTCGAGCACCTTGTGGCGCACGCATTCGTCTTCAAAGCGTAGCTCGTTGTCGACCACGGTCTCGCCGTCGAGGACAACCGTGTTCTCGGTGCTCGCGCCCTGCCCCATACCAGCCTGAAGCATTGCCTCGGCGTGGCACTTCATGACAAAGGTGCGGCAGGGGATAATGTTCTTCTCAACCGTCTCGGGGTCAATGACAAACTCGGCCGTGCCCTGGGCAAGCTTGCTCTCGGGGTAGTCGAGAATATAGGTGATCCTGAATGAGCCGTCCTTGGTCGGGAAAGCGGTGATGCTGGACTTATCAAAGGAGGCGGTTATCGGCTTCTTGAGTTTGAATGATTTTACCGGCTTGTCCTGCTCGGCCAGCCCAACCTCGCGGACCTTGTCGGCGAAAACCTTGCCCGAACCATCGGTGCCGGGGATCTCGCCGCCTTCAACCTCGATAACCGCGTTATCCACGCCCAAGCCGTGAACCGCCGCAAGGAGGTGTTCGACAGTATGGACCTCGGTCTCGCCGTCGATCATGACCGTGCGGTGCTTGCTGCCGTCGCCGATCATGGGGGAGACGGGGAATTCCTTTCCTTCAACGCGAAGGATAAAGCCGCTGTCGGCCTCGCCGGGATGGACGGTAACCTTTGCGTCCTTGCCGGTGTGCAACCCCTTGCCTTCCAGAGTAAACGCCGCCGCTACCGTATTCTGATTAGTGCTCATTTATATCTAAAATCCTTCCTTGTAAAATTCGCCCGGAGACGGGTCGCGGAAATCCGCAGGATTCACTCCCCAGCCTGTTTGCCGCCGTCCAGTTCGTTTATGCGCTCCTCAAGTTCGCGGAGCTTTGCGCGCATGCGCGTGAGTGCTTTTACGTTTCGCCATTCGTCGATCATCACCTTGTGGGGACGGGCGGGATAACCGGAATAATGCTCCCCGCCAGGCAGGCTTTTGGTCACGCCTGATTTACCAGAGAAGATCGCACCGTCGCCGATGTCTATATGCCCGGCGATGCCGGACTGCCCGCCCATGAGAACGCCGTTGCCGACGGTGGTGGAGCCGCTGACGCCGGATTGCGCGGCAAAGGCACACTTGGCGCCGAGCTCGACGTTATGGGCTATCTGGATCTGGTTATCCAGCTTGGTGCCGGGGCCGATCATGGTCTTGCCGAAGCGGGCGCGGTCGATGGTAGTGCACGCGCCGATCTCTACGTCGTCACAGATCACGACAATACCGACCTGCGGGATCTTAACATGCTCGCTGCCGTTCCAGGCATAACCGAAACCGTCGCTGCCAACCACCGAATTTGCGTGCAGGATAACCCTGTTGCCAATCTGCACCCGGTGATAGACAACCGTTCCGGGATAAACCACACAGTCCTTGCCCAGTTTCGAATCATGGCCGATGTAGGCGTTGGGATAAATCGCGCAGCCGTCGCCGATCTCGGCGCCGGGTTCGATAATAGCGCATGCGCCGATGGATACATTCTCGCCCAGCTTGACCCCTTCCGCAACGACCGCCTTTTCGTGCACCCCGGGCGCAGGCCTGGGAGGAGGAGGCAGGAGAAAACTCACCGCTTTAGTGAAGGCAAGGTCGGGGTTGTCTACCTGAACAAGGGAACACGGGGCGCTGCTGATATTTCTGGCGACAATCGCCGCAGTCGCTTTCGTGTGCTGAAGCCGCTCCGTATATTTCGGGTTGGCAAGAAAGGTTATGTCACCTTCCTTGGCCTCGCCAAGACTGGCGACGGAGGAAACTTTTGCGGCCTCGTTCCCGACAACCGTCCCTCCAATGGCCTCGGCTACCTCGGCAAGAGTGTATGAAGGCATTCGATATTCCTTGCTGCGTAGCAGTAACTACCCCCGTACGCTGGACCCCTGACGGCGGTTGACATGTAAAAAAGTAGGATATACGAAAAAAAGCACAGAGGCAAGGAAAAGAAGGGGAAAACCCGACTGTTTCCGGCTCTGTGCTTTAATCGAAAAGGGCTCCGCTACTAGTTGACGCCCTTCTTCTTGCTGGCGTAAATCTGGTTCATGTAGTCGACAATGTACTTGGTGATATCGACGTTCTCGCTGACGAACTGCACGCGACGCAGAACGATCTCGTTGATAATGGCCTGCGGATTGGCAGAATCATCCTCGGTGCCGAGTTCCGGATCGGGGGCGGTGATCACGAGGTCAAACTTGTTGTGCTTGGCGAAGTTGGTCACGGCCAGACGAAAATCTTCGTAAATGGCCTTGTAGGACTCGGCCATGCGCTTGCCGGATTCCTTCTTGAAGGTGGCGCGCTTGTCGTCGAGTTCGATCTTGAGACGCTCGATCTCGAGCATGCCGAGCTTGAAGGACTTGCCGCCGGGCCTGATGAGGGGGTTGTTGCGGAGCTTGTCCATCTTGTCGCGGATCTGGGCGTCGAGATCCTTCATTTCTTTCTCGTCGTTCTCAAATTCCTTCTTGATGGAGGTCTCCATCTCCTTGGCAAACTTGTATTCCTTGAATACCTGTTCGATCTTGATAACGCCGATCTTCTGGGCGACGGGAGCCTGCCCTTCGGCGGCGAAGCTTACCTGGCTCAAAAATGCAAAAGCCGCAACCGCGACAAGAATCTTCTTCATCTCAACTTCTCCTTGGATCGTCTTTACGGCGCGTGCGGCCGGACATCTCCGGCTTGCGCGCCTTACTGAACAATAAGCTGGTTCAACACGGATATTTCAAATAGTCACTACAGAATAAACGGGGGCGCGACCTTATAGGGCCACACCCCCGTTCGTTTATCTCATTAAAAGAAGGCGCCGAAGGTGAACTGGAAGCTCTCGGTTTCGTCACCGTCGACTTCATCAAGAGCGTGGGTCCAGTAAAGCCTGATCGGCATGGGGCCGAGCGGGGTCTTGACGTGGAGACCGATACCGGTGCTGGAACGCCAGGGATCGCCATCCATCTCGTCAAGCTGGGCCCA
>JAFGWW010000459.1 GCA_016936955.1 Planctomycetota bacterium
CAGCGCGCGGCCGCCCTTGAGTTCCGGGCAGACCGATTTCACCAGCTCTACCGCGCTCATGGCGGTGCACGGTGCGGGATCGGAGCTCCCGGTCGCCAGCAGCTTGCCGAGATTTACCGGGTGCACGCCTTCGGCGTCCTTCTCCGGCCTTATCGCCTCGGTAATCTTGAGCGAATCCACCCCTTTGGGAAGGGGAAGGAAAACCAGAATCGCCGATACCTCCGGGTCTTCGTTATGCCTGTTGATCGCGGCGATGATATCCGCTTCGCTCGCTTCCGCGCCGAGGTCGTCAACCGTGTGACGGATGCCGTGCTCCTCGCAATGCCCGGCCTGCGCCTTGGCGTACCACCCCGTACCTGGATCGTCATTGGCGCGAACCGCGACAAGGTGAGGCTGCCTGCCCTCCGCAGTAAGCTTTTCGATATCACCTTTAAGCTCGGCCAGCATCTTCGCCGCCAGAGCATCACCGTCAATAATCTGTGCCGCCATCTTCTGCCAAATTCTCCCGAGATCCGAATCAACAACCCGCCGCCGCGCCGCTCAACCCTCGTGGCCATACCAGACAGGTATATCAGTTAGGTTACGATTAAGGCCCAAGCATAACGCAAGGGCCCGATTTTATCAACTTTTTTAGTATTTTTTACGCACCACCAAAAACAGTTACATATGGTTGTCGTGGCTGCTCAGTCCGGCGCTCTGGCTGTCGGGGATAATGATAACGTCACCCGCTTTCATTTCCGCCGGATTGAGTTTTGGGTTGGCCTGCTTGATCAGGTAATACATATTACCATTACCATAGGCCTGGGTAGCGATTTTCCAGAGGGTATCGCCGGGTTTGATCACGTGCCAGCGGCGGTTATCCTGCTGTTGGGGCTGCGGACGGGGGAAGCGCTCGGGCTGGGGCTGCATTTCCTGCTGCTGGGGCTGCTCCGGCTCCGGATTTTGTATAACATCTTCATGCGCAGGGTTTTGCTCTGCCGAGTCGTTCTGCGTGGAGCGATTGTCGACCGAACCGCCAAAGAGGACAATTGTCTTTCTGCGCTCCTCTTCAAGCTTCTTCTTGAGGTCGCCAAGCTCCTGCGAATCGTCTGAAATCGAGTTGCTGTCGCTCTTTACGCCGGGGAGATCATGAATGCGACTCACAATCCCGAAAAATAGCAGAATCCCGACCATCATGGTAATGAAAACACCAAAACGGGGCTGATTGGTCTGCTCCACCTGTTTCTTCATAACCCGCTGAACCTCCGGTAATCAATCCTGTGCAAATAAGGAAATACTCTCCATATTCAATAGATATCGACCCCTTCGCCGTCTGGCTTCAACTATTTCCGTATGGATTTTTATTATATTAATGGTTGCCAAGAGCGGGTTAGATGCTATCATATAGTCGTGATTTTTTTCACGATTCAGGAAAAAGAAATACATCCAGAATTTCGCGCGCTCGAATTACGCCGCGGGATGGATGCCGAAAAAGAAATAAGCAAGCACCGCTGATCTGCACAAGGGATAAGCTGGCTTTCGGAAAAAGTCGTGCACTTGAGGTAACCGAGGGGTTGGAATCATTACAAAAGCATCGCAAACAGCCATAGCAGAAGCAAAGGACAACCACATGAACCTGATCAAACCTGTCACGATTGAGAAAGAGAATTGCCCCGCGGTTACGGAAGCGGAGGAGATTGCGGAAAGGTGTCAGGAATTTCTGGGCGACGAATCGCGCCTGAAAGCCGAGTCGGTGGAGGCTGTATATATGCCCGAGTCGATCGCGCAGGCGGCGGACGCTGTTGCCAAAATAAATGGCGAGGGCAAAACCTGCGTCGTCTCCGGCGGACTTACGGGAATTGCGGGCGCCGCCGCACCGATCGGGGCGGACACGGTTATCACCATGTCGAAGATGAACCGCCTTCTCGCTTTCGGCAAAGACGGCGACGATTATTATGTCCGCACCGAACCGGGTCTGAGCCTCGCGACCCTCGCGGAGATTCTCGGCAAGAAAGAGGTCACCGCCCTCCCCTGCGCAAGCGATGAAGAGAAAGCAACAGCCGAGAGCTTTGCCGCAGGCGAAGAGCATCTCTGGTTCCCCGTCGACCCCACCGAGATGACGGCCCATGTGGGCGGCGTGGTTTCGACCAACGCTTCGGGCGCGCGCACTTACCGCTACGGCCCGGTGCGCGACTGGGTGCGAGCCCTGACCGTGATCCTGAGTGACGGAAGCATAATAAAGGTCAGGCGCGGCGAGGTCATGGCGGAAAACGGAAAATTCGTAATCAAAAATGTCGCGGGAGAAACCCTCACGGTTGAACTGCCCGACATCGAGATGCCAAAGACGAAAAACACCATCGGCTACCATATTGAGAAGAATCTCGATCTGGTTGACCTGCTGGTGGGAAGCGAAGGGACGCTGGGGATAGTCGCGGAAGTTGAACTCAAACTCGCGCCGCGCCCGGAGTCGGTTATCGGCGTGCTCGCCGTAATTGCAGAAGAAGATAATGCAATCACTCTGGTCGAGAAGGCGCGCGCCTGCGAAGAGGTCAGCTTTGACGCGATTGAATATTTCGACCACGACACCCTCAAGCTTCTCAAAAACAAGAAGGATGAAGACGGCGCGGGCAGCCACATCCCCGACATCCCGGACTGGAACGGCTCGGCGGTTTATCTCGAATTTTCGGGAAGCGAAGAGGAGACGGAAGAAGCTTGCATGCCTCTTGAAGAGATCCTCTCCGAGGTCGGCTCCTCCCTCGACGATACATGGGCGGCAATGGAACCGCGCGAACTTGAGGAACAGAAACTCTTCCGCCACACCGTCCCCGAAGCGGTCAACACCATGATCGGCCA
>JAFGWW010000460.1 GCA_016936955.1 Planctomycetota bacterium
ATCAACTTCGAGGCCTCTTCCGCCCTCAACGGCCCACTGGTCCATATTCTCAGAAACGCCCTAGACCACGGCATTGAGGACGAGGAGACGCGCAATTCAGCGGGCAAACCTGGAGAAGGAACGGTAGAACTCTCGGCAATAGAGAAAGACTCAAGGCTTGTCGTCACAGTGAAGGACGACGGCAAGGGACTGGACGCCGAAGGACTGAAAGCGAGTGCGGTGCTCAAGGGCTTGATAACAGATGCCGAAGCGGCAACCATGTCGGAGGACGAGGCGTGCAAACTCATCTTCCGCCCCGGGTTCTCAACCGCGGAAAAGGTCACCGACGTCTCCGGCCGCGGCGTGGGCATGGACGCGGTCCTCACCGACATCGGCAACCTCGGCGGCAAGGTTGATGTTGAATCGACCAAAGGGAAAGGCACCACGATCAGAATTACGGTTCCCCTTAACTGAGTTGCTTACTGGAAGCGCGGCACATTACGAAAAGGGCTCGGCGGAATTACGCCGAGCCCTTTTATAATTTGCTTTACTAATCAAGATAACATTCGGTCAGCCTATTTCAGGTCGCGGATACGCACCTCGATTTCAGGAGTATCCTTGAGAAGCGCCACAAGCTTTGAGGTATCGGTCTCGCCGAAGTGGTAGGGATAAAATATTTTTGGCATAAACGATTTCGCCGCTTTCGCAGCCATCTCTGGCGTCATCGTGTAAGGCAGGTTCATGGGCAGGAAAGCGATGTCTATATTTTTCAGCTTCGCCATCTCCGGTATATCCTCGGTGTCGCCCGCAATATAAACCCGGAGGCTCCCAAGGGTAAGAACATAGCCATTGCCTACGCCTTTGGGATGGAACGCTTCTCCGTTGTCGCGCTTGTGGACAAGGTTATAGGCAGGCACCGCTTCAATTGCGATTCCGCCCACAGTCTTCTTATCACCGTTTTTCATGACAATACCGCCTTCAACGCTTTTTGCGCAGGTCTCGGTGAGGACCATTTTCGTGTCACCCTTGCTAGTCGCCTTGATTGCCGCCGGATCGAGGTGATCCTGATGGTGGTGGGTGATAAGAATCAGATCGGCCTTCGGAAGTTTTGAGTAGTCGCCGAGCTTGCTCCACGGGTCGACATGAATAACCATGCCGTCCCACTCTAGCATCAGCGTACCGTGCCCGATAAAACTTATGGCCAGCTCGCCCTTGTCCGTCTTGAAGGTGTCGCGCTTTGGCGCTTCCCCGCCCTGCCCCTCGGCGCCTGAAGCTAAGGCACTGAAGCCCAGCATAATCATGAATGCAAAAAGCGAAAACGCATAAGAGTAAGACATGAGCAATCCTTTCATCTCCGCAACAACAATCCCCTACACCTTAATTCTCCAGCATATTCAACGCGGCGTCAACCGGGATTTTAAGGTTGCCTTATTGCCATGGCTTAAATAAACGGGCTGAATGAAAGCATCCATCTCGTTCAACTTGAATTATACCTGCGAGACTACAGCATCCTCCTTACTTCCAATCCATGACCTTCTTGAGATGTGCGACGAGGAGATCTGCCATCTTGCGATGATGCCGGACGCGGGGGTGACGGTTCCAGTCCTTGTTCGGGAAGAGGAGGAAACTCATGTTTTTGTCATTCATCTCCGCCATGGCTTTCTTGACATATCCCGGCCACACGCTGCCTTCTTTCGCGGCATCCATGGTTCCGAGAGAACAGACGATATGAGCCTTGGGATAAACCTTGCGGATTCCTGAGATAAATTTGACGTAAGCCTCGACAATCTCCTTCTCGCCGGGGACAGGATTGAGCTTCTTGATTAGCCACTTGTCATTCTGGAAAAGGTTGACCACCACCACATCCGGCGTCCATTTCGTAAAATCGTTGCGGCTATTCGGATCGTCCGGGTTGATCCTATACCAGTAATCTGGCATGATGAGGTCGTACCAGCTTTTTATGATGCCGATGCCGCTGCGGCCGATGCAGCGATACTCCGCATTTAACTCACGGCAGGTAATTGCGCCGTAGGCCAGATAATTATTCCTGTCGGAATTCGCGCTCTCGTCGCCTTTGTCCGGAGCTTCATTACCCATGCCGCAGGTGATGGAATCGCCGTAAAATTCGATGCGCCTATCGGGAGCCTTTGGCGGGGCAAGCAGCTTCGAGCCGTCATCAAGGACAAAGCCGAGAAAGATCGAGGGGCCATCGGTTCCTTCCGTGCGCTTGAAAAGAAGGATCTCGTGATCGCCCGGTTTGAGGCCGGTGGCAATCGGATAGCGCTTTACCCCGGGCTCGGTATCGACAATAACCGGCGCGTCGTCCTTGCCATCGATAATCGCATTATAGAAGGATACCCCCTTGCGGTCGTTCAGCACCACAGTGATGGACGTGCCTTCAAAGCGCGCCTGCACGGAAGAGCCGGACCAGTACAGGATCGGGTTCCCGTTGGATGAGAGCCCTGTCCTTCCAATGATCCTAACTGGCGAGGTAAGGGCGGTGGTAATGCCGGGGATGAATTTCAGGCAAGGCCATGTGTCGGGTTTTCCTTTTATGCTTGAACTGCTGATGCGGATATGGGTCTGCTTCCACTCGTCGGGGTTGTCCGTGTCGCGGTCATAGACGACAAAGACATAAGGAATGGTATCGTCCGCCTTGACCGGCTCCTTTTTGCCGATAACGGAAAAGGGAATGGCGAGTTCAAGGATGTATCCATGATCGCGGCTCTGCGTCGCCCAGCAAATACCGGAATCGTCCTTCTCCGCCACAGCCTTGATCCCGTCAACGCCCGCCCCTTCCAGAGTGCAGGCTGGCTTGCCGGTGGCGCTTGTCGGGGCAAGCAGGATTTTCGTGCTCTCCCCAAGGCGGAGCATCATCTGGTCGCCTAAATAGATGCTGCCTTTCGGATCGCAATTATTGAAAACCTTGTCGTCGGTCACCTTTGCGGCAACATAAAGATTCTTGGCGTCCCACCCCACCGAGATCACCGCGCTGAGATCCTGCTTCGACATCCACTTGGGAGGGGTAAGGCTCATCTTGCTCGACTCGTTCCACTCATCCAGCTTACCATCGATAACCGGAGGCGTGGACATTTCCATAACCTCCATGGGCGGAGTCTCTTCCGCAAGGCACCGGGAACCGAGAACCATGGTTAATGGATTGAGGAGTATCAGGGTTGTCAGAACGAGCGACAAGTGCAGCGCTTTTTTCATACTATTCTCCCACGTGGTCGGCAATAAGGACGGTGCAATATTTTATCACAAATGTTGAGGCTTGGATTTACGGCATTTGACATGGTCAGTATACCTTTTTTCTGCCTTTCAGGTGAATAGCTAACATGCAGGTTTATTTAATCGAAGCACACATTTTTAGCGGATATGCGGGGCAAACACCCTATTTAGTGCACCTAGCAAGCGAAAATCTGCTATTTCCAGCATCTACAGGGCCACAAAAAGGCATAAAAACATCTTGACAGTACGTACTATCATAGGGTATTATTAAGCATCGACAGTATGACATCCCTTAGAAAAGCAAAGCTCCGCCACTCGGAAGGCAAGAGATGAACAAGAAAAGCCCCATGACCCAGACAGAGATTGCGCGCCAGCTCGGCCTGAGCCAGAAGACGGTATCCCAAGCATTCTGCGGCACCGGCAGGCTCTCGCAGGAAACACGCGACAGGATCCTCTCCCACGCAAGCAAGGTCGGGTACCGCCCGAATTTTTCTGCCCAGTCGATACGCAACGGCAGGCAGAACCGGCTAGGCATATTCATGGGTCTTGAGGGACACCGCGGCCCACTACCGATACGAAGATTGCATGGGATGCAGCTTGCGGCCTTCGAGGAGAAGGTATCCCTCGCCATATGCACCTTCCCCGACCGTATCAAAGACAAAAAGCCTGATCTGGGACGCCTGCTAGGAGGGTTCGGGGTAGACGCCATGCTTGTCAATTACGCGACAGACATCTCGGAAGAGATGAATAACATGCTAGCCCACTTCCGCATGCCTACAATAACTATTAACAGTAAATTTGATTACGACTGCATCCATCCCGACGACGAGGGGATTTCCTACGCCACGGGTAAGGCGATCATAGATAAAGGCAAGCGGCCGGTGATGTATGTAACTTACGGCCCGCGTTCGGCTCCGGAGCTCCCGGGCGGCCTTATGCCTGTCCATTACAGCGAGATTGACCGTGAAAAGGGAATCCGCCGTGGGGTAGAGTCGGCCGGAGAGGACATCATGGTTATTGACCTTCCCGGCTTCGCAGACGCGGGAACGAAGTGGATAGCCGAGATGAGCAAGGAAGGACGTCCGGCCGTGGTCTGCTATAACGAGGTCGTGGCGCAAAGGGTTTACGTCGAAGCATGCAGGGAAGGCCTGCTCTGCCCGGATGATTTCGATATCATGTACTACGCACGCCAACCCTTTTACGATGATAAGATGGACAGCACGCTGCAAGCCGTCATGATCCCGGAATTCGAGATAGGTTACCGCGCGGTCCACATGCTTCTGGAGAGGCAGAGAAGCGGAAAGCCGCTGCCTACGGAAGCAATTGGCGCGAAAAAAGTAAGTATGTGGCCAAGTTGTCTTGAGATCGAGACATCAAAAAAGGAAACGGATCATGAAACGTAAAGACTGCGGATTTACCCTGGTTGAGTTGCTGGTAGTAATGGCCATTATCAGCGTTCTTGCGGGGCTGCTTCTTCCCGCATTACAGAAAGCTCTCGAACAGGCGCGAACCGTTGCATGTAAATCAAACCTGAAACAGCATTGGCTGTGCATCACCATGTTTACCGAGAACAACGACAACTACCTCCCCCCCTTTACCGGTGACGGGAAAATCAGTGGTCACCGGGATGAGCTTTTTCCCGACAACGCATACATGACATCGGGCACGAATTTTTACAGGTGGTTTACGAATTTCAACCCTAACGACAATTGTTATTGGAGCTACTACGTCGACGTCAGCAAGGTCATCTGCCCGTCAAACCCATACCGTAATTCAATACTGAGCAATATCGGTTCATGGAGCGGAAATTCGTATGTGATTACCGAGAGGGTTTCAAGGTGGCAGGCCTCATATCACAGAAAGGTCCGCATTACAGACAAAACCCTGCAAGGAAAGCTTCTCTTTCTCGACCGCGCTTCGCCGGGGAAATACTTTTTCAGGGCCATGAGCAATGAGGGCGACATCCCCTCACAAGTCGGAACCTTCCACAACGGCACCAACGCCGCATTCTTCGACGGCCATGTAGACTTTTACGGGTTCGACCATCAACCGACAGGATGGAGCGACCCACCATTTGAACGGGACCTTTTTTAAAAATTCCACCTATTCGCAAATAACCCACATACAGGAAAGGATTAAGTAATGAGGTTTATTCTCACCATAGCTTTAGTTTTGTCATTCACACTATTCAACTCCGCATG
>JAFGWW010000461.1 GCA_016936955.1 Planctomycetota bacterium
AATGATTGCGTGCTGCCTGCTTGCCCGGCTGTCATATAGGCACAGCGAGTTATTGGGGGCGCGACCGAGTGTGGTCACCCCCTCAATATTAAGAAACTTGCCTTTATGATAACCTTCTATTATTTCAAGCTTTGCCATTACAATCTCATTCCTGTAAGCAATATGAAGTTGCTATGCAAACCATCAGGATGATGTAAAGTTCATGGTGTCGGATTTTTGCTCCCAATATATTGTAAGATCATAATGTTTTTTCATGACATTTATACATTTTTTATGAAAAAAATTGTATCTTTCGGGCATGGATTCAATACGGTAATCATTGACCATATAACGAGATATGGCTCAGGTGTAAGAGATTATCTACTGTCTCTAAAGGAAAGGTGTAACATTGGGCTACACAAGTGGCGTATGGGAAGTGTAAACAGGTAAGAACTTCAGATGATTGCTTCCAGCTCGCTGGCTGGCGGCTCGATGCCTAAGATGCGGAATATCTGGCACAAAATACGGGCATTATCGTAAGGCTTGCCGAAATATCCGGCACACCCAAATTGCATGTAAGCTGTTGCATTATCAACATTTTGCATGGCTGTAAGAATTAAAACCTTACGAAGATCGAAAAGATCTTCCTTAGCCACAATTGATACGAAATCGCGCCCAGCCATGTCCGGCAAAGCAAGATCCATAATTATAGCACCAAAATCTTCACCGCGCCTGAGCCGCTTGATCGCTCTCTCGCCATTTATCGCGGTAGCGACCTCAATACCATGCCTGCGGAGCAACCTTGGCAAGGCGTTCCTGACCCCAGGATCTTCATCCAGTATTAGAATTTTCGGTGCGCTCTCAGGCATTGTTACCCATTTTTATGATAAGTGTTTTTACTTATGACAGCGGCTCGAAAACATGAAAACCGGTACCGTTTACATTACATAAAACACTATCCCTTGTCACGCGAAATCTTGCCCAACATCAGTTCCTGCCCCGTGTCACTTAGGCGTATGCCTAATTATAAAGGAAATATTGCCTCGAAAGCATGTGTATGCTTTCGCTGCTTACAGGCAAGCGCCGAAGAAAGTAATTGTGGGGAAAATAAGAATATTTTAGTGATTTAATCGAATGTTGCTTTAAACACAGCAACCGACTTGGCGTGCTGGACGCAGGACTTTATCATTCGCTCTACAATTTTTCGTGGCAGGCCTGGAACATCCTCCGGAAATTTCATGTAGAAATTGTCTGCCGTCGAGTGCTCCAGGTGGAGGATAATTTCAAGGGCATCCGGCAGGTTTATTTCTTTATGCACAACTTCATCATGAATATCGGAGATAGTGGCGAGGATGGTGTCAAAATCTTCCCGATCAATGCTGTCGAAAACAAAATCGTTATCAGTCAGCTCTTCCATTTCATCCACCCAAGCCGCATGCGACTGCTCCTGAGTCGACATTCTGGTGAAAAAAGTCGAAGCTTCCGAACCGGGTTTAAGTTCTGTTGCCATATCATGATAGAGGGCAGCGAGGCTGGTCTCGACCACGCGGGCCAACCCCCAAAGCTCGGATGCGATTATGCTCATTTCTACTCCAGGTTCTCGATATAATGACCAGCGGCCATAGCTGCGGTTGCGCCTTCGCCAACAGCGGTTGCCACCTGCCGGTATGAGTGCTCCCTCACATCCCCTACAGCAAACAACCCTTCAACAGCCGTCATCATATCCATGTCGGTGTCGATGTGGCCGCCGCAGTTTTTAGGGACGAGGTGGCATATAAGCTCTGTGTTTGGTACGGTGCCGACAAAGATGAATATTCCGTCAGCCTTGATCTCCTCCACCTCTCCATCACTGTTTTCCACAGTTACCGAGGTAAGTTTATCAGTGCCATTAATGCTTTTTACCGAGGTGTTCCAGCGTATGTTGATACGCTCGTTCGACATTACCTGCCGCTGATATATTTTTTCACCCCTGAATGTATCGCGGCGATGGACAAGAGTTATCTCGGAAGCGAATTTTGCTATGTGCAGGGATTCCTTCAAGGCAGAATCGCCACCGCCGACAACAACGACCTTCCTTTCCCTGAAAAACGGGGCATCACAGGTTCCACAGTATGAAACTCCCCTGCCCCTTAACTCTTTCTCGCCCGGTACGCCGAGCTTACGAGGATCGGAGCCTGTCGATATTATTACGGCTTTAGCCTCAATCATTCCGTTTTTATGGGTGATGGTAAAGCTCTTCCCGTTTTTCGAGATGTCGGTGGCTTCGGCCGTGAGGAACTCAACCCCAAAGCGCTCAGCCTGAGCCTTCATCTTGGCAGAAAGGGTTGGGCCATCAACGCCCTCGGGGAAGCCTGGATAATTGGCGATATCCATCGTCAAGGCAACCTGCCCGCCCACAATCATCTTCTCGAGAACCGTGGTGCGCAAATCGGCGCGTCCCGCATAAATTGCTGCCGAGAGACCCGCAGGCCCCCCTCCAATAATGGCAAGATCGCAGACTTTGTCCATAGATCAATCCTTCAGCTTCTTGGGCTTGCAGAGGTGGCCTTTTTTAGGCGATTTGGCTCCGCATTTCTTGCATTCAAACTTGGCGTCTTTCTTACAGCCTTCGTTTTTACCTTTAAGACATCCCATTGCGCTTCCTCCGTCATAGCAATTCACTGAAAAGAGAAAAGGCCGTTTTGTCCATCCCGCATACCGGACATCGCCACTCTTCCGATATATCAGCAAAAGGTGTTCCAGGGGCAATACCGTCGTCGGGAACTCCGAGCCTTGGGTTATAAACCCAACCGCAGTTCCCACATATGAACATTGCCAATGGATTATCTGTCATAATTTACACTATAATACGATTCGCTGACTTCAACACAAGCTTTTGCGGACATTTTTGTGTATGTAACGCAAAGAAAAAGGGAGCGGCTATTGCAGCCGCCCCCTGATCTAATTGCATAACATTGCGCCTTGCAAGCGCCGCAAGAGGCCAATTACTCCTCGGGCGAGAAATCATCCTTACTTGCGCCGCATTCGGGGCATACCCAATCGTCCGGGATGTCGCTAAAGGCGGTTCCGGGGGCAACGCCACCATCGGGATCGCCAACTTCGGGATCATAAACCCAGCCACATACATCGCAGACATACTTCATACGCCTTCTCCTTTTATCTATCGGTTGATTATTTCCCAACAAGGGGAGCCGGCGTGTTGAATATCCGGGCCGCCATTTCCTTGTCGAACATGAACAACGATTGAGTATGATCGCCTATCAGCTCAAGTTTGTCAATAATTTCATGGGCCGAAGATTCCTCTTCGACCTGCTCGTCGATAAACCAGTCGAGGCGGGACTTTGTTGCATAATCCTTTTCCTCAATCGCAAGGCCCATCAGATAATTAATTCTCTCTGTGACTATATGCTCGTGAGCCAGGGCTGATTTGAATACGTCGACAGGTTTTACATATTCCGTCTTCGGCTTGGGTATGGCGTCGAACTCGACCATCATTCCACGCTCATTCACGTAATTGTAGAAGATCATGGAATGGGCAAGCTCTTCCTGGGCCTGGACCTTCATCCAGTTGGCAAACCCGGATAGGGATTTGTTGTCAAACCAAGCCGCCATCTGAAGATAGATATAGCTGGAATAGATCTCGAAACTTATCTGCTCGTTTAGAGCCTTTGTCATGTTTTCGCTCAACATCTTGATTCTCCTGAAAATATTTTGGTTATAAAGACTTCAATCTGTTAATTTCAATCGATATGTAACGCACATGGCTCATCTCTTCCGTGATTATGCCGTCAACAGCATCATACTCACTCTCAGGGACAAGCTTCTTCATTGCAAAATAGAAAATTACTGCGTCTTTTTCGCGGATAAGAGCTTTTTCAAGAATAGCTACAGGATCGGTATCGTCGCCGATTATCTCCTTGCCTGTAAGCTTAGGATTGAATATCTCACCATCGGCAAGGGCTTGAAGATACAGCGCCTCTTCCCCGTTGGGATCGAGCACTGTATCAGCCTGTAGGCTTGCACCGATGGCTTTTCTCATATCGGTGAATATCTTTTCATGTCTTACTTCCCACTGCGCAAGATTCGAGAAGAGCTTCTTCGCAGCACCGTCAGTAACGGTCTCAGCCGCCTTGCTGTAAAACTCCCTGCCGTTGCGTTCGATATCAACAGCTATCTCGAGAATCTCATCGGAACAAAACTTGATCGTCATATATCCCTCCTCCCAACAAGGCCTAACTTAATGGAAGCTCGACCGTGAATTCAGCCCATTTTCCCGGAAGCGATTCGGCTGATATCCTGCCGTTATGCTGCTGGATTATCCACCATGTAAGGTAAAGGCCAAGGCCGCTTCCCTTACGATCTTCAAGCCCGACCTGATTAAGTCGGCTGAAACGCTTGAACAGCTTTTTTGACTGTTCGTAAGTAAACCCTGCGCCAGTGTTTTTAACCTTAATGACAAACGTATCTTGTTTCACAAATATTTTCAATTCAATCTCTGTGTCCCGGTCGCCATATTTAACAGCATTATCCAGAAGGTTTATCATCGCGATACGCATGAGATCAGGATCAAGGGAAACGGTAATGTCTTCATCAGGCAGGAAGCGTTTTATAGTACACCCTCGCTGATCTGCTCTCAGCATTACCGAATCGGAGGCAAAGTCAACTACCTCGAGGCAGAATTCGACTCCATCCTGGGGCGCGAATTTCATCTCACCGTTTTCCAGACGGGCAAAGTCTATGTAATTGCTGACCATCCCGGTAAGATGTCCGGCTATCTCCATCATCCGGTTTACGACCGAAACCGCGGTTGAGTCAACCTTCCCCATATACCCTTCGGCATAAGTCTGCCCTTTGGCAATGAGTGAAGCGAGCGGGCTTTTGAGCTCATGGCTGACAAAGCCCAGCATGGAAATGTAATTCTCATTCGCCGCTTTAAGGCGATTTATAAGCCAGATTTTCTCGATGACATGAGCCATTCTTAGTGTTATTGCCTGAAGAATTGCCGCATGCTTAAGTTCATACACATCACCGTCACGGCTTGAAAAAAACAGGAACCCTACAGGCCTTGATTCAACCTTCAGAGGTACGGTAAGGCTTGCCGTAATCCCTTCCTTGACGAGTAATTTTGTCGATATGGAATCCGGTTTTCCTGCAAGATACTTTGTGAGATCATGAATAATTCGGATGCTCCTGGTGTCGATCACCGACCCCAGGCTTGAGCCCCTGAGCCCCTCACGATAGCCCTTGTCAATGCACAAGGTTTCGTAATTGGCCTTGCAGAATTGAGCTACAACCCCTTCGCCATCAACATCAACAAAGGCGGTCCCTATTCTGTCACGCGGTATAATGCCGTCGGTACCTTCCCACAGAAGATCAAGGGCTTCCTCAATAGTCAAGGCCGCGCCGACCTTCTCTTCCAGGGCGCTTATTTTTTCGATATCGAGCACAGGATAGCCCTCCCCCGGCGCGCCGGGAGTAAGGTATTCAACCAGGCTTTCCGCATGCTCTTCATCACTCATAGGCTACATATTTCCTTGGCTTTGCGCGCAAGAAGGCGGCCTGCCTCTTTCAGCTCTTCAACCACCTCCGGCACGGGGCGCCACTTTGCCTTTATCGGCTCTCTCAGCACCTCAATCGAGGTGCCTTTCAGGAATTCATCAATCTCTTCCGCCCCGCCCTTGCCCCATCCGGAGCTGCCGAATGCAAAGCCGGCCTTGCCCGTAGGCTTGAGGCCTTTTATATACGTGAGGGTTGCGGCCATCATCGGCATCATGCTCTGGTTGAGGGTTGCGCTGCCGAAGGCGATCGTGGCCGCATCGAGAACCTCGGTTGCAATATCGGTAAGGCCCGTTGCGCGTACATATATAAGCTTGGCTTCCACGCCTTCCTCGGTTGCGCCTGCGATAATTGCCTCACCCATCTTCTTTGTGCTTTCCCACATGGAATCGTAGATAACAAGCACCTTCGGTTCCGCCTTGCAGACGACCCAATTTTTATATGCCTCGACAATGGTCCCAATATTCTTCCGCCAGATTACGCCGTGGGACGGGGCAATCATCTCGATATCAAGACCGGCGGCGGCATCAAGGACCTTGCTGATCTGCTTTCCGTAAAGCATGACGATGTTGGCATAATACTTCTTGGCCTCTTCCATGACGGCGCACATGTCGACCTCGTCGTCAAAACGCTTGTTAGATGCAAAATGCTGACCGAAAGCGTCCATGGAAAAGAGAAGCTTCTCTTCCGGGATGTAGGTAAACATCGACTCAGGCCAGTGAACCATCGGCGTTTCCAGAAATGTGAGGGTTCTCTTGCCAAGGGAGAGGGTATCACCGGTTTTGACAATCTGGAAGTTCCAGCCAGAAATATCATGGTAGCTGCCAAGGGTCGCCTTGCATTTCTCGTCGCACACGACAACCGCATTGGGGCATGCGGCCACAACCGCGGGAACAGAACCAGCGTGGTCGGGTTCGGCATGGTTGACAACAAGGTAATCCACCTTATCAAGCGGAACCTTTGCGCTTACGTTTTTCAGCAGGTACTCGGCATATGGGGCTTTAACCGCGTCTATGATGGCGATTTTCTCGTCTTGGACCAGGTATGAGTTATAGGTGGCTCCACGGCTTGTCACATAACTGTGAAAATCCCTTACCGTCCAGTCAACATAACCAACCCAGTCAATCCCATCGCGCAGTTTCGTGTCCATTTCCATGTGCCTTTCTTTAGGTTTAAATCATCTCAAGTTCAGATATAAAGTCATCTTTGGGCTGTCCGCACCATGGACACACCCAATCATCGGGAAGAGATGCAAAAGGCGTGCCAGCAGGGATCCCATTATCCGGATCCCCCAGTTCTGGATCGTAAGCATAAGAGCAATAAGAACATGCCCAACGCGCCATTGCTTCATCTTGACTCAAAGCAGTACCTCTCTCGCCCTGTCTCTACCCGAGCAGGTTTTCATAATTTTTCCTATCAGTTCCTCGGTTTTTTCGCGTCCATAGTCGGGGAATTCATCTGGTATATTTACAATCCAGTCGGAATCCCATATCACGCGGAACTCAATCGTGTCGATATCATTCGCGCTGTGATGGGAACCGATAATCCTGCATATATGTTCTACGGTTTCGTCCGGAATGTCAAGGTTGGAGAGGATGCGGCGCGCAATAGGCGGGCCTTCGATTTCCTGATAGTTCCCAGCCGAAGACCCGTGTTTACGCTCCGCTTCCTGAATCCCGATATCGTGCAGAATCGCCGCCGTAATAACGGTTATCTCATCCCCGTTTTCCTTTGAGTTAATCGCCTCGGCATTGGAGAGCACATTCAGGGCATGATTGATTCTACGGGTATCTTCGCCGAAAATACCCTTCATTTCATTTATTAAAATATTTTTCAACTCGCCTGTATTCAACAGTTTATCCACCATTAATTATCGCCGAAATTATGAAACGACACATATTTGCAAGTGTCTCAAATCATGCCATCATTATCATTCATGTCTCGGATGTTTGCTTTTATGGGAAAACAGCTATCCTAAAGGTTCCCATCTGCTGCCGCTCGCAAAGACAAGTTTGGCAGCCGCGTCAGGGCCATCAGTCCCCTTATCGTAGGAATGGATCGTGAGGCTTTCGTCCTCTTCATAGCCTTTTATAACCGGTGTGATATAGGCCCACGCATGCTCAACCGCATCGCTGCGCGAAAAGAGGGTCTGCTCGCCCTTCATTGCGTCAACAAGCAGGCGTTCGTACGCGTCAGGTGTGGATGCTTCAAAAGCTTCTGAATAGCTGAAATCCATTATTACGTCCCGCACAGCCATACCTTCACCAGGCTGCTTGCAGCCAAATTTGAGCCTTATGCCTTCGTCCGGCTGAATGCGGATATTAAGGACATTGGGGGACAACTGCTGGCATACCTCGTCATGTCCGAAGAGGCAGAACGGTATGCGTTTGAAATGAATCGATACCTCCGTAACCCTTGACGACAGCGCCTTACCGGCACGGAGGAAGAAGGGAACCCCCTGCCAGCGCCAATTGTCGATCATGACTTTCATGGCGGCGTAGGTCGGGGTGCGCGAACCTGGCTTCACCCCCTCAACATCACGATATCCGTCGTATTGGGCAAGGATGACGTTATTCTTCAGATCATCGCCGAACATGGGGCGCAGGGAGCGCAGGATCTTTACCTTCTCGTCCCGTATGGGGTCGGCCTGAAACGAGACCGGCTGCTCCATTGCGACAAGCGACATGATCTCGAAAAGATGGTTCTGGAAAAAGTCGCGTACTACCCCAGCTTCGTCATAGAAACTACCACGGCCGGAAACATCAATATTCTCGGCGGCGGTTATCTGCACATGGTCGATATGGTTACGGTTCCATATCGGCTCGAATATGGTGTTGGCGAAACGGAAGACGAGGATATTCTGTACCGTTTCCTTGCCGAGATAATGGTCGATGCGGTAAACCTGATTCTCCGCAAGCGCCCCGGTCACGACAGCGTTAAGCTTGCGTGCCGAGTCAAGATCGTGACCGAAAGGCTTTTCTATAATAACTCGCGACCATTCAGTGTAGGCGCCATTATAAATCAAGCCGCCGTCTTTTAAATTAGATATTATTTCGGAATATTGGCTGGGAGGGGTTGCGATATAGAACAGCCTGTTGGCGCCAAGGCCGCATTTTGCCTGTATCGCATCAAGCTTATCTTTGAGTGAACGGTAGCCATCCAACCCTCCATATTCACCTTGGTGATACTCTATCATCTCCGCGAATTGATCCCACAGCTTCTCGCTTATGGGCTTGACCCTTGCGAATTCAACAAGGCTCTGCTTTAGTTTTCCACGGAAACTTTCGGGAGCGAGCTCGCTTCTGGCGAAGCCGACTATCCTGAAACACTCAGGAAGCATCCCGTCCACGAAAAGCTGGAACAGGGACGGAATTAGTTTTCGGCGCGTCAGGTCTCCCGACGCGCCGAAAATCACGATAACGCATGGATCAGGACGCTTGAATTTCTTCTGGAAAGAGCCTTGGGCTTCACCCGTGGGAACAACCCTTATCGCGTCCATCGTCTTTCTCCTCGCCGTCTGGTTTTTTTACCATCCAGCCTCTGCACATCTCGCACCTGGTATCAGAACACCACTGGCACATTTTGCAGTCCGGGCACGGATGTTTCTTCCTGCCACAACTGCAACCAACTTGGCCATGTTCCGTATTTTCAGGCATAATTTAACCTACTAGCTTTTCCAGAGAGAATGAACATTGCAGTATTCGCGGGCAACAACCGTCTTCGGTTCACCGCATACACAGAAACAGGCTTCCGGAGCATCACCGGGCTTGAGATAGGCCTTGAGCACCTTATTGTCAACCTGAAGCTCGATCCACTCGATGTAATGTTTCTCTTCCATCGGGTGCGGAACGCTACCGACCTTGACTTTATAACCGCCGTCGACCTTCTCGATAACCGGAACATGCTTCTCTTTTGACGAATCCGCAGTCTGCTCTTCAAGGAGCTTCATCGGATTTCCGCAGCACTGGAGGTCGCCCCCCGCAGCGGTCTGAACCTCAACGATATTTCCACATTCCATGCACTTGTAAATTTCCAAACGTGCAGTCATTATCCATTCTCCTTTCAATTTCTTCCCTAACAAAATGCCCGGAAATTACCAGTTTTCCCCAAGAACCTCAAAGTATGCCTGAGGATGGGCGCAAGCGGGGCAAACATTGACCGCCTCCTCGCCTTCGTGAATGTATCCGCAGTTCTGGCAGCGCCACATAACCGCTCCATCTTTCTTGAACACCTTGCCATCTTCTATATTTTTGGCAAGGTCAAGGAATCGCTTCTCATGCTGCTTTTCGGCGACAGCAATGGCTTCGAACACGTCAGCGATATTGTCAAAGCCTTCTTCGCGGGCAATCACAGCAAAACCCGGGTACATGCTGGTGTGTTCATGATTCTCGCCTCCAGCAGCATCCTTCAGGTTCTCGACCGTGGTGCCGATAACACCACAGGGGAACGAACCGGTTATCTCGACCTCTCCACCGGGCATGAATTTGAAGAGACGCTTTGCATGCTCCTTTTCCTGATCGGCGGTTTCTTCAAAAACCTTGTAGATCTGAACATACCCGTCCTTTTTGGCCTTGCTTGCGTAGTAGGTATACCTGTTACGTGCCTGGCTTTCACCGGCAAATGCCACCATGAGATTAATTTCCGTCTTGCTGCCTTTAAGTTCCATGATCCCTCCTTCCAAGTAATGACTAAAAGACCTTATTAATAATAAATACTGATCATTTTTCGGCTTTTGGCAACAATATATACTTGATGCGCAAAGCATAATCCTCAAAACGCAATACCTTGGCATTTTATGGCATGAGGTTTATTCGTCCCATACGCCCTTGAGTATATGGGCTTCCCGTTCTTTTTCGGCAAGAGTCTTTATTTTATAACCGCAATCCCTGATCAAACCATAAAGGACAACACACCTGTCGTCCTCCGCAACTATCTCTCCATTTTGGGCAAGATCAATCATATCTGATGAAAGCTTGATAGCCTTTTCGATCTGCTCGTTGCACGCCTTCATTTTGCATTCTCCTTATGGTTTGCAAGGACAACTGCAAATGCCATGCCGTGAATGCAAACTTGTGGTTGCAAGCACAATTATAGCACGAACAAAGTTGCCAGGCACAATCAAACCATTACCTGTCTTGCACTTACAATGCGTTTGAATATGACTTAGTGAGTGATTTTATGTCCAAGGTGTGGGTATGTTTATTCAAGCTGTATCGCGAGAAGGTTGGGGACGCCTCACATGTGCTGCTCTATCCGGTTGTGTACAATTGCCCTGCGAGACGTGTAGATTATGGATTGACAGCTCTTACTATAGTACCAGATGGGCGAAGTCCCTTGAAAAAACGACTGCACAGACCAACAACGGCAAAGCCGAAGATGAAGCCGCCAATGCCGCCGATAACCATTCCCGCACCGCTGTCTGCTGACATATTTGCTCCAGCTACTGCTGCGGCAATAGTAAGTAGAAGTGGAATCCCGAAAACTATCAGCGCAAGCACGGCTTCATTAGGCATATCCAGATAAACCTCGACGCGTGTGCCGGGGGCATATTCTGTCTCGGTTTTGATCTGCAGATCGAAATTTCCGGTGTCGGCCGGTTTGCCGGAGCAGGCACCGCATGAAGAGCAACCTGACTTGTCACAGAATGCCATTACGGTTACTACCACTACGCCAGAATCTGAACTTTGGACTATTGCTTCGCGAACCATTGATTTTCCTGCCAAACAAATGAATTTCATATCAGGATTGAAGATTGACCTCACCTCTATATAATAGCATATATCAATTTCCGGATATAGCGAATTAACATATATTCAATATTTATTGAGAGAGAGGATTGCCATGGACTTTGCCGAATTAGTAAAGACTGCCCGCACGATCCGCCGCTTTGACGAATCGAAACCGCTTATCGAGCGAGACATGATGGCTCTGGTAGATATGGTACGTCTCGTCCCGTGCGGCGCCAATGCCCAGACTCTGCGCTACAAAATCATTCTCGATAAAAGCGAACGGGGTCGCCTCTTTCCCAACCTCGCGTGGGCCGGAGCGCTCAAAGACTGGGATGGCCCCGCCGAGGGCGAACGGCCGACCGGATATATAATTATCCTCTCCGAGAAGAATATGGGGCTCGATACCGGTATCGCGGCCCAGACCATCCAGCTTGCCGCCGCCGACATGGGCATCGGAACATGCATGATGGGGGCTATTCAGCGGGACAAGATCAAGGAGGTCTTCTCTATCCCCGAGAACATGCAGGTTCATCTCGTCCTCGCTCTCGGGCGCCCAGTCGAGACGGTCGTTATTGAACCGATGCCGGAAAGTGGAGCTTTTTCATATTGGAGAAGCGAAGACGGCGTACATCATGTGCCGAAGCGCGCGCTCGAAGACATTCTCCTGTAAATAACCGATAAAGCTGCAAGCTAAATGCCCATCGATCCATCAAAGCCTTATGATCTTTCGTACGTAGTCGACCCAAACTGGGTCGAACTGCGGCTGGATCAATTTGTCAAAACCATGGTTCCCTCCATGAGTCGGACCAAGATCCAGAAATACATCAAGAACGACCGCATCGAAGTAAACGGGATTTCGCGCCCCGCCAACTGGCGCGTTCGCCTCAACGACTCCGTCATTCTCCGCTGCAACGAACCGGAGGGTGGATCGGACGCTGCCAAGGATATCCCGATCGAGGTTATATATGAAGACGACGATATCCTCGCCGTGAACAAGCAATCAGGGCTTATCGTCCACCCCGTCGGCAAAAACCGGCACAACACCCTGCTGAACGCCCTGTATTTCAGGTATAAGGATATTCTCCCCGAGGATCAGGAGATCAGCCTTGCCAATCGCATCGACCAGCACACTTCGGGTATAATCCTTGTCGCCAAGAACACGGAAGCAAAGCGGATTATTCAAGAAGACTTTGAAGCGCGTGTCCCGAAAAAAGCATATATGGCTCTGGTTGAAGGAATAGTCGAAAAAGACGAAGGAGAGATAGACCTTCCAATCGGCCCCGCGCCATGCAACACAGATCACTGCAAGATGGGGATAAGAATGGACGAGGAAGGCAAACCGAGCCTGAGCTTTTTTAAGGTAATTGAGCGCTTTCCCCACGCAGACTGCACTCTGGTACGGCTTGAACCCCATACAGGCAGACAACATCAGTTACGTGTGCACATGGCCCATGAAGGCCATCCCCTGCTCTGCGACGACCGCTACAACCAACCCGGAACTTTTAGCGTAATATCTCCCGATGGCGAGAAGGCCTCTATCTCGCGCTACGCATTACACGCGGCAGAACTTAATTTCGAGCACCCGATCAGTAAAGAGCAGATGAAGATTATCGCCCCCCTAGCGGAAGACATGCAGTCAGTTCTCGACGGTTTGCGGAAAGGCTGGGCTGCCGAACGTGATTACGAGTAGATAACTCCAGCCCGCCGCACATCAGTTGTTAGCCATTGTTCTCGGATCACGCATATTGCCAACAATACGCACTCCCTGCGTTTTGATGTCTTTTTTCTTGAGCTGTTTTACAAGTTCAGACCTGATGTCAATGCTCAACATCCACCCGTCGCTCGGTTGAGTAGTCCAGGCAACCACCATGCACTTGACCGCATCTTTATCCATATCCACAACCCAGAATCGCGTGTCTTCAGCATCGTTTATAAACTTGCTCCCCTTCGGAGCTTCGAGGGATATCCGCCTGACCTCGTCCAGGTCGGCGTCGTAATCAACCCAGAACTCGACATACACCCAACGGTTGTTGTCGTATATCGAATAGTTTACAAACTCCTTGGTGAGCATGGTTGAATTGGGGATAATATAACGCAGCCAGTCCCAACGTTTTATCACGCAGTGGGTGAGTGTGACACTCTCAATAACCCCATACTCGCCATCAACAAGAACGGTGTCGCCGATTCTGGCAATCTTGCCGAAAGCGAGAACCGCCCCGCAGATCATGTTTTCCACCACCGGCTTAGCGGCGATACCGACGATAACCGATGCCGCGGCGATAAGAATCGGAGAAAGAGACGGAGAAAATTTCTGCATCACCGGAATTGAGATCATGAAAGCAGCAAGGAGCCAGATACTGAAGTACATGGCCCGCCGGAAAATATCAAACCTTGCCGATACTCCCTGCAACCTGTTTTCAAGCATCTCTTCGGAATCTATCGACTGGTTGAAGTCAAGGGGAGTGACGTCATATTCATCCTGCTTCTTCAGCCTCTTCCGCCTTCGGGACTCAATCACATGAGTCCGCACGTGCAATACAATGGTGACCAGCAACGCTACGGCGATAATACAGGAAAAGTACAGAATGAGAGAGTGGGTCATATCAGGCAAACCGCGGGTCTCCTTTTTTTGACGATTAGGATAATAAGGATGCAGCGATTTGAAAGGAAGAGAGTTGCACCGAGGATGATGAAGCATAGCAAGCAAATTTTAATATACGGTTGTCTGTCTTCCTTTCAATTTCATGCACAAACTTTCAATATTAAAATCATAACAGAAACAGGCCTGCACGTCAAATTTTGCGGCGTATGCGTTATGGAATGGATTTGAGCTATGACTAAAACCGTTCAAAACTCCAGTTCAAAGGCTTGTCGTTTTTGTAGGGCATGTATCCGTGGAACATGCGCTCGTCATCGTCGAAAACGAGAGGCAGAAAATGCCTGTCCCCCTCCCACATCGGCAGATTCATGATTGTGTCAACCTCGTGCCAGGCGAGAGTTCCTTCCTCGTTTTCGGTAAAAGGCTCGCCAGTGAATGACTCTATCCTGAAGATAAACCCTAGCCAGTCTTCTCCATTGGAACCGAAGCCGGTCCAGTTAATCGTTCCCCGCAAAGACATCTTCGTAACCTCAAGTCCTGCTTCTTCCATAATCTCGCGTCGCATACATGCGGCCACATCTTCGTCCGGTTCCATCTTGCCCCCAAGGCCGTTGTATTTTCCGAGATGGTCGTCGTCCTTGCGGGCATTGCGGTGAACCAGCAGCACCTTTTTCCCCTCTGGCGAGAGGACATAACCGAGGGTTCCGAGAATCGGGGTGTATGGCATTGTGGCTCCGTCTAGTAGGATGCTTTACGGTCGATGGTTCTGTACTGGATCGCTTCGGAAAGATGTTCGGCGTTAATCCGCTCCGCGCCGTCAAGGTCGGCTATCGTACGCGAAACTTTTAGTATGCGCCCGTAGGCTCTGGCGGATAGGCCAAATTCGGTCATCGCCTGCTTGAGCAGGGATTCGCACATATTGTCAAGCTCACAATGTTTTTCCATGTCGCGGGAACTCATGGTCGAGTTTACCGGCGATGGCTTGGCGCCATATCGTTCTGACTGTATTGCCCGCGCTCCGGATACGCGCGCCCTTATGTCGTCAGAAGAACTCCCCTGCCTCGGTGCGCGAAGCTCGCTATACTCCACGGCTGGCACCTCGACATGAATATCAATGCGGTCAAGTAGTGGGCCGGAAAGCCTGCCTACATAATTTTCAACTTGAGCAGGAGAGCACTTGCACGATTTCTTCGGGTCTCCCCGCCTGCCGCAGGGACACATATTCATGGAAAGGACAAGCATTATCTGCGCCGGATATGACTGACTGGTCGCGGCTCGGCTTATTGTCACCACCCCATCCTCAAGCGGCTGGCGCAAGGTTTCAAGAATCGTGCGGCTGAACTCCGGTGCTTCATCAAGGAACAGAACACCGTTATGGGCAAGACTGACCTCGCCCGGTCGGGGCCATGCTCCACCGCCGATCAGGCCCGGTGCGGAAACGGAGTGGTGCGGGCTGCGGAACGGACGGGTTTTGAGGAGGCCGGAACCGGGTGAAAGCTCCCCTGCAACCGAATATATTTTAGTCGTCTCAAGCGATTCCTCGAAGGTAAGCTCAGGGAGAATGGACGGCAGGCGCTGGGCGCACATCGTCTTGCCCGATCCCGGAGGCCCCATCATGATTATATTATGCCCGCCAGCAGCCGAGACTTCGAGCGCGCGTTTGACATGCTCCTGCCCCCTAACATCAGAAAAACAGAGGGAGGGCAACTTGGCTTCATCAGTCTCAACGGCATCAGGCAAGCTGGGAAACAGGTTGCCGGTAAGGAAACCCACCGCCTCTTCCACTGTTTTTACGGCGATGATATCTATATCGCGCGACATGACGAGCGCTTCGTTTGCGTTTTCGAATGGAATGATTATGCCTTTGAAACCCAGCTGTTTTGCGCTGATGGCAGCCGCCAGAACTCCCTTGACCGGCCTGACCGTTCCTTCGAGGGAGAGTTCGCCCATGACAAGATATGAAGTAGCGAGTTCCTGCGGGATCTGCTCAGAGGCAATCAACACCGCCAAGGCGATTGGCAAATCGTAAACCGAGCCCTCTTTCTTCAGCTCCGCCGGCGCAAGGTTTACTACCATCTTGCGGTTTGGATACTGATATCCTGAATTCCGTAACGCCGACTTTACGCGGTCGCCCGCCTCCTGCACCGCCTTGTCCGGCAGGCCGACGATGCGGAGTCCGGGCAGGCCTTGCGTCAGGTCAAGCTCGACCTCAACAAGCTTCGCGTCAATCCCGGTTATGGCTACAGAGTTGAGTTTAGCCAGCATTAATATCCGCCTTTATTGTTGTATTTACGGTAATTCCTCCGTATAAAGCTATATATTATATACGAGATGTCAATAACGATAACCTACGGAACGAAGATTAGATGCGCCTTATCGCCTTATTCATAATTATACCACTCCTTGATTTCATGCTGCTTTTCAAGGTGGCGGCCCTTATCGGCGGCTGGCAGACCGTATTTATTGTGATTTTTACCGGTATTACCGGCGCCTCCCTTGCGAAGCATCAGGGCATCATGGTTTGGAGTGCATTACAAAGGGATCTGGCCGAAGGGAAACTCCCGACCGATACCATGATATCGGGTGTGCTTGTGCTGATCGGCGCCGTCCTTCTTCTTACGCCCGGGATACTGACCGACTTTGTTGGGTTCATGCTCATGATACCCGGCAACAGGAAACTGATTGGAACCCTAACCAAAAAGCAACTTGCCAAACACGTCAAAGTCAATAACATCAATATTCGCACCTCACCCTTCCCGAGCGAAGGCGGCATCAAGGACGCCGAGGGGGTTCGAGTAATAGACGAGGAAAACGATGCCCCGTAACCGCCTGATAAACCCAGCTAACGGACTTACCCTGTCGCGATTCGTGATGGCTCCGATCGTGCTCTGGCTTGTGCTCAAGCTCCAGTCTCCTGATTCCGAGGCGTTCCTGAGTTGGGTCGCACCAGCCATATTCATCGTCATGGCCGTCACAATCCTTACCGACCTTTTTGACGGCATGGTTGCGCGCGGCTATAACGTGGTGACCAACTTCGGCAAGATCATGGATCCCGTAGCCGACAGCACCTTTTATATGACCTTTCTCTTCGCCATGTCGGTATGCCCGAGAACGGCCGACCACTTCCCCATCTGGTTCCCGATCATAGTGCTGTGG
This sequence comes from Planctomycetota bacterium, assembly GCA_016936955.1. Taxonomy (GTDB): domain Bacteria; phylum Planctomycetota; class SZUA-567; order SZUA-567; family SZUA-567; genus JAFGWW01. Next base: position 17,020 of record JAFGWW010000461.1, read on the forward strand.
CGCGAGGTGGCCATGCAGGTGTTGAGGAGATATTCAGCCCTTCGCGGAATAGTGCTGGCTGCAAAGATGAGCGGCAAGGCCAAGATGTTTGTCCAGAGCGTCGTGACGACCGGATTGATGGCTGCTTTTTCCGCAAAAGATCTCGGCTGGATGGACATTCAGGAGTCCAGCCTGCTTAGCGCCACCTTTATCTGCGGCATAATTGTCGTCGTGGTGAATGTATTATCGCTGATCGAATATATGAAGGAAGTGCCTGAGTTACTGAGCGAAGGCGGGGATGAAAGCGAAAAGAATTAGGAATCTGACTGCGGGCCCTCACCGGTGCCCAAGGTATCGCTTATTCTCTGAATAAGGTTAGCCATCTCGAAAGGCTTCACGATATATCCGGCGGCTCCCATCTTGGTTGCCAGCAGAATATCCCTCTTCTCCTTCCTTGCCGTAACCATAAACACAGGAATTGAAGAATATTTCGCGTCTTTCTTGATTGCCTCAAGAATATCAAGGCCGGAAACCTGCGGCATGTTTATGTCAAGCAGGCAGCAGTCGGGAAGTTCTTTCTTGATCAGGCGCAGAGCTGTAAGCCCGTTGTCGGCCTGAAAAACGGTAAAGCCCTTCTTCTCGAATGAAGAGACAATCAAGGCGCGCATGGGAGGAGAATCTTCGGCAACGAGGATCTTCTTGCCCCCGCCGTTTATGGCGGAGGGGTTGAAGCGCCTGTACATCTCGTCAACCTCATCAAAGGTCCATTTTTTCTCTGACATTCTATTGCGCCTTATCCGGTTCCGGACTAATTTCCAGTGTGCCGCCTTCCCAAAGTTTGTGTATTAACTCACCCCGCTCAGGTCTAAGCATATTATGCACCTTGTCCGGGATGAAGCTCATCGGCCCTTTCAATACGGCCTTGCTTTCCGTCTCAAACTTGCCTGCTATGATGGTTACGCTCTGATAAAGATCGCCCTTGACGGTTACACACTCCGTCGCCTTATCCTCGAAGGATCGGCTTAGCTCCCCGCTTTCAGCTTCGAGCGTTACAATCTGCTTATGCAAGGCCCGGACCGACAACATCAAATCGTCGATGGATGTCCGCAGCCTGTCATCGACAACAGGCATTTTCAAGGCCCGGCTTAACATCGGCCCCACGCGGTCAAGCAAAACCTGTTCTCTTTCATAGGCGCGGTTAAGCTCATGGTTTACGCCTACCAGTTTTTCTTTTACGTTATAGTCCATGCCAGCGATAAGAGATGTTTTCACCCCCATCTCGCTGCCTGCGTCTTTTGTCAGTATACCCCGCAAGGCAACCACTTCACTGCCCACGATAACGCCGGTGTTGCAGATTACGCGCCCCATGGAATATACTTTTGAGTTTACTATTTCCTTATCCACGATGACATCACCGATGGCGGTAACTGTTGCTTCGTTAAAATAGCGGCTGTGAATATTACCATTGGCCTCAATAACAGCTTTGCCCTTGCCTGCAACTCCGCCACCGATATTGATGTCTTTCTCTGATTTCAGCCTGCTGCCTTCAACCGTCCCGCCAATACTGATTCCCTCATTGGCGGTAACCTCAAAGTCGTCAAGCACATCACCACTGATTTCGACAGAACCGACAAAACGGATATTGCCCTGCGATAGATCAACATTCCCTCTGACCACCAGAACAGGGCTTACCGACAGGACACCCTTTTCGTAAAGGACATGCCCGTGCGACATGGCATAATAACTCAGCGATTCTTCATCAAACCTGACATTATCTCCAATGCGGACATGCAGGTCGTTAATCTTTGGCG